>NZ_JBSFTY010000045.1:0-76731 GCF_053591515.1 Streptomyces sp. NPDC003011 | reverse complement strand
CCTTCCTGCTCTTCGTCACCGGCCTGATCGCGTACGACGCCGACGCCCGCGTCTGCCTGTACGTGATGGCGGTCTGGTTCGCCGCCCTCGGGACATGTCAGCCTGCGAACGCCGGCTGGATCAGGCCCTTTCCCGCTCCCGGGATCACCAGGAGCGACCCTGCCACCGGGTGCGGTGCCGTGAGGCCCACGCGGGCCGTCGTGATGTACAGGTCCGTCAGGTCCGGGCCGCCGAACGCGCACGCCGTCACCCGGGGGGTCGGCAGGTCGATCACCTGGTCCAGCTCGCCGCCGGGCGTGTAGCGGCGTACTGCGGCGCCGTCCCACAGGGCCACCCACACGCAGCCGTCGGCGTCGACCGTGAGGCCGTCCGGGAAGCCCGCGCCGTCCTCGATCTCCACCAGCGGGCGGCGGTCGCGGGGCCGGCCGTCCGCGAAGTCGAAGACGTCCACCCGGCGGGTCGGCGAGTCGATGTAGTACATCAGCCGGCCGTCGGGGCTCCAGCCCGTGCCGTTGCTGACCGCCACGTCGTCGAGGACGACCTCGACCGTGCCGTCGCCGGTGATCCGGGACAGCGTGCCGCCGCCGGGTGCCTCGTCGTAGCGCATGGTGCCGGCCCACAGGGAGCCGTCGGCGGCGACGGCGGCGTCGTTGGCGCGGCGGCCGGGGACCGGCTCGCGGTGCAGCCAGCGGAAGGTGTCGTCGGGGTCGACGAGGCCGACGCCGTCGCGCAGGTTCAGGACGAGTCCGCCGCCCGCGCGCGGTTTGACGGCGCCGACGTGCTGCTCGGTCGTGCGGGACGTACGACGGCCGGAGACCGGGTCGTAGGTGTGGATCCGGCAGCCGAGGATGTCGATCCAGATCAGGCGGCCCGCCGCCGCGTCCCAGGTCGGGCCCTCGCCGAGGGTGGCCTCGGCGCGTACCGCCACCTCGTACCGGTGCGTCATGCCACGCTCCGGTGGCCGAGCCGCTCCGACAGCTGGGCTGCGCCCTTCGCGGCGAGCTGCTCCAGCTCGACCCGGCGCTCGTCGCTCCAGCGGATCATCGGCACGGAGATGGACAGCGCGGCGACGACCCGGCCGGTGCGGTCGTGCACGGGCGCGGCCACGCACGAGACGTCCGGGTTGGACTCGCGGCGCTCCACGGCGAGGCCGCGCTGCCGGATCTCGGCCAGGGCCTCGCGCAGGGCGTGCGGATCGGTGATGCTGTTGGGCGTCATCGCGACCAGGTCGGCGTCCTCCGGGACACGTGCGGACAGCTCGTGATCGGGGAGGGAGGCCAGCAGCATCTTCCCGACGGAGGTGCAGTGCGCGGGCAGCCGTCGCCCGGCCGCCGACACCATGCGGACGGCGTGCGTGGAGTCCACCTTGGCGATGTAGATGACGTCGGTGCCCTCCAGGATGGCCACGTGCACGGTCTCGTCGCAGGTCTCGGCGACCGAGCGGGCGACCTGCTGGCCCTCCGCGGCGAGGTCGAGCTGCTCGGCGTACCGGCTCCCCAGCTGGTAGGGGCGCACCCCGAGCCGGTAACGTCCCGGCTGGCCGGGTACCTGCACGATGTACGACCGGGCGGCGAGCGTGGTGACCAGCTCGTGCACGGTGGTGCGCGGCAGCTGCAGCCGGCGCACGATGTCGGGAGCGGAGAGTGTCCCGTCCCCGTCGAGGAAGAGCTCAAGAATGTCGAGAGCCCGGGTCACCGCAGGTACAAGGCGTCCCATGACCGGCCCCCTCCCTTTGTGTCTCAGGTGTCTGTGTTCGAGATTTCAACAGACGATCGGCATGACGAACACAGGCTAGTCATAGAGCTTTGCCCGGGCAATGGCCGCGTCACCTCACTTCCGTCACCGCGGCGCGGCGGGACCGGTGGTGAACGGCTCGGCGGGACCGGTGGTGAACGGCTCGGCGGGACCGGTGGTGAACGGCTCGGCGGGCGGCGCACCATACGGATCCGCTCGACGGGGACGACTGGCTGTACCGGTGCGGTGACCGGCCGACCGGGGCGCGGGCGCGGGCGCGGGACAGCGTCCGCACCCCGGTCGTCTCAGGTACGCCCCCGCCCCCGTCCCCGCCGCCGCGGCTCCCCCAGGGTGCCCCGCAGCCGCTGCGCCCGCAGCACCAGTTCCAGTTCGAAGCGGCGGTCCGGGTCGTCGATCTCGGCGCCCCACAGTTCCCGGATCTGACGCAGCCGGTACCGCACCGTCTGCGGGTGGACCCCCAGTCGCGCCGCCACTTCCGGTGCCCCTCCCCGCGTCTCCAGCCACGCCAGTAACGTCTCCGCCAGCCTGCGGCCGTGCGTGGGGCCGCAGTGGGCCAGGGGGGCCAGGCAGCGCAGGGCGAGGTCGTCGATCAGTTCCTCGGGCTGGAGCAGGACGAGCGCCTCCGTGTGCTCGGTGCAGTACAGGACCTCGCCCGCGGGAAGCAGCTCCCGTTCCATCAGCCGTACCGCCGCCTCGGCCCAGCGCAGCGACTTCGCCGCCTCGGCGAGGGGGACCGGCGGGCCGATCGCCCCGGCCCAGCCCGTCAGGGCGCGGTGCAGCAGCTCGGGGCGGCCGGCCGCGCCGGGCTCGGGCACGACCATCCGGGGCTGCTCGTACTCCATGTCGAGCAGCACCCCCTGTCCGACCGCGGGCGCCACCGCCTCCCGTGCCGGGCGAAGCAGCACGCCCACCGCGACCTTCTCCGGCAGCGGCCAGCCGATCCGGGCGGCCCGTTCGGTGAGCGCGTCGGCCGGATCGCCCCGGTGGTGTTCGGCGAGCAGCAGTTCCATCAGGCGGCTCTGCAGCCGCAGGCGCTCCCCGGCCTGCCGGGCGGCCGCCTCGGCGTAGCCGCGGACGGACTGGTCGACGAGCCCGTCCAGGTACTCGTAGCCCGCGTCCACCAGCTCGTACATCGCGGGGGGCGGGATCTCCACGCGCTGGCCGATGTCGGCGAAGCGGCGCCAGGCCAGCCGTACGCCCATGCGGTAGATCGCCTGGAGGGAGTCCAGGCTGCGGCCGCCCAGGCCCTCGCCGCGGCCGAACTCCTGGAAGACACCGGGCGGTACGGTCGGGCGGCCCGCCGAGTAGTCGGAGTTCTCCAGGTGCTGGACGAAGACCTCGATGGCACGGCGGATGCCGATCAGGGCCATCGGCTCGCCCGACTCGTCGAGGACCACGGGCAGCTGAGGGTACTCGCGGCGGATCTCCCGCATGATCTCCTCGGCGAGTTCGGGCGCCTCGGCCATCGCGATCGCCGCGAACCGGCGCACCTGGAGCCGGGGGACGTCGTGCCAGGCCGAGCGGGAGGTGACGGCTGCCGGGCGGGCGGGCACGGGTCAACTCCCCTGGCCTGGCTGCTCGTACGTGATCAAAGGGGTGTTCGGCTGGTCGGGTGTGGCCTCGAGCAGCGCGACGACGCCGAGCGCGGCGCCCAAGGCCAGGGCGGCGGCGAGCACGACGGTGAGTGTGGCGGCGAGCAGTCTGGACATCGCAGGGTCAGCCTCTCTGTCCGGCCAAGCATCCGGACGTCGTACCCACCCGCCGTCCCACCCTGCCTGTCGGCCCCAGTGTCGACAAGACATTGACACTCCGTCAAGGGGCGCCTACGGTCCTCGGCCCATAGAGCGGCCCGAACTCCGCCATCTCACGCCCCTGGAGTGCCCGGATGCGCCGTACAGCATCACCTCTTTCCCTGATCCTGCTGGGTCTTGGCACGTTTCTGCTGGTACTGGCGCCGTTGCTCGCGTGGTACGTGCAGCCGCGAGCCGCCGTGAACCCCATCGACATCGACACCACCGCCGTCTACCGCGGCACGGGCAGCGTCTTCGACACCGAGGAGCTGGACACCGTGCCTGACCAGCGCATCACCGTGACCCAACGGGTGCGGGCCGACGTGGCGGACAGCGAACGCAGCGGCAACGCCGTGTGGGACGTGGCGACCACGGTCGACACCAACTCGTCCCTGCCGGCCGCCGACCCGCACGACGCGCTGGAGTTCATCCCGCACCGCTGGGTCATGGACCGCAAGACCACGAAGCCGGTGCACTGCTGCCAGGAGAAGCCGTACATCGAGGGCGAGGCCTACCTGAAGTTCCCGTTCGACGTGCAGAAACGCTCCTACCAGTGGTGGGACAACTCCCTCGGTTCCACGGTGACGATGAACTACCGGGGTACCGAGAAGGTTCAGGGGTACACGGGTTACCGGTTCACCGGCTCGGTACCGCCGTCCAAGGTCGGCACCCGGCTGGTGCCGGGCACCATCGTCGACCAGCCCGAACGGCCGCAGGTGCTGGCCGAGGAGTGGTACTCCAACCACGGCATCGAGCTGGTCGTCGACCAGGCCACCGGCCGGGTGATCTACGCACAGGTGGGCCCCAAGCGCACCCTGCGGGCACCCGGCGCGGACCAGGACGCGGTGGTGCTGCTGGACAGCCGGAAGCTCGCCTTCACCACCGAGACGCAGAAGGAGGCGGTGCGGCAGGCCGAGCGGGACAGCGGCCAACTGCGCGCCGTGGGCCGGACGTTGCCGATCGGCGCGGCTGTGGCCGGATTCGTCCTGGCGGTCGTGGGAGGCGTTTTGGTGGTACGGGGACGCAGGCGTCCTGATTCCCCGCGAACTCCCGATACGTCCCGGGTTCCCGTCACGATGTGACGTGACGTCAGTTCTAACAAAGCCGGAAATTGTCACTTCGGTGAGTAGCCGTGACGAACGGGTGGGCGAAAACTGTCCACCCCACCCGAACACAGACCGTCCACACCCACCTCGTAGGAACCCCTGCAACTCCCCACAGGAACACACCCTCGTCCCCCACGCTCAGTTCCGCACCCCGAGACGAGTTGGAGCACCCATGCCCCAGCACGTGCCGTCCTCTCCCCCGCTCTCGGCTTCGTTCGAGCGGGGGGAGCCCCCTCACTCCCCGGCTTCCCGGGCGTCACAGCACCCCTCGGCGCTCCCCCCACCTCCGCGCCGCATCGTCTTCCTCGCCCATCGAGACCTGGACAACCCGGCCGCCGGCGGCTCCGAGCTGCTGGTCGACCGCCTCGCCGACGGACTGACCCGGCTCGGTCACCAGGTGACCCTGCTGTGCGGAGGGCCTGCCTCCTACCGGGACTACCGGGTCGTGTCGGCGGGCGGTGAGTTCGGCCACTTCCTGCGCGCCCGGTCGGCCTTCGCCCGTCAGGTCGGCGACTGCGACCTGCTGGTCGAGGTCTGCAACGGGATGCCGTACCTGGCACCCCTGTGGCACCGCGGCCCCACGCTGTGCCTGGTCAACCACGTCCACACGGACCTGTGGAAGATGCGGTTCGGCGGGCCGCTGACGCCGGCCGCCCGGATCGGCCGAAGGCTCGAACACTGGGCCCTGGCCGGTGCCGCCCAGCAGCGGGGCCTGCTGGTCGCCGTCTCCCCCTCCACCGCCCACGCCCTGCGCGGGATCGGTGTGGAACGCGACCGCATCCGGGTCGTGCACAACGGCGTGGAGGAGCCGGGACCGCGCGCCGACCGCTCGCCGGAGCCGCTGTTCGTCGCGGTGGGCCGGCTCGTCGAGTACAAGCGGATCGATCTGCTGCTGCGGCTGTGGGAACGGGTGCGCCCGGTCACCGGCGGCCGGCTGCTGATCGTCGGCGACGGACCCGAACGCGAGCGGCTGGAGCAACTCGCCGGGCCTGGCGTGGAGTTCACCGGACATGTCTCCGAGGCGGAGAAGCACCGCCTGCTGTGCGCGGCCTGGCTGCTGGTGCATCCCTCCGCGGTGGAGGGGTGGGGCCTGGTGGTCACCGAGGCCGCCGCGCGCGAGACCCCGTCGATCGCCTTCGACGTGCCCGGCCTGCGCGATTCGGTCGTGGACGGCGAGACCGGCGTCCTCGCGGCCGGCGAGTCGTCCTTCGCGGCGGCCTGGTGCACGCTGGCCCTGTCGGGACACCGCCGGGAACTGATGGGCAAGGCGGCCCGCGACCGGGCGGCACGCTTCCGCTGGGACCGGACGGTGCGGCAGTTCCGGGCGGTGGCCGCCGAAGCGGTACGGGGCTGGGTGCCGTGACGCCTGGTCGCCGTGCCGGGAAGCCCGTCTCGCGCGTGCCGGCTGTCCGTGGCTGGTCGCGCCGTTCCCCGCGCCCCTTCCGGGACGCCCCGGAGCGCGGGCGTCTGAAAGACCCCTCAGTCCGGCGCTCCCTCGCGCTCTTCCGCGCCTTCCTGCGCGAGCAGGACGACCCGGACGGCTGCTACTCGCTGCTCGCCCGGGACGCCGTCGACCAGGTGGAGGCCTACGACGGTCCGGTGGCCGGGCGCACGGTGGTGGACGTCGGCGGCGGCAGCGGCCACTTCACCGAGGAGTTCCGCCGCCGCGGCGCCCACGCCCACCTCTTCGAACCGGACGCGGGGGAGCTGGGCGACAAGCCGCCCGAGGGGACCGTGATCGCCGACGGTTACCTGCTGCCGCTGTACGACGGGATCGCCGACGTCACCTTCTCCTCCAACGTGCTGGAGCACGTGGCCGATCCGCAGACCTTCATCAGCGAGCTGGTGCGGGTGACCCGGCCGGGCGGCCTCATCTACCTGTCGTTCACCAACTGGCTGTCCCCGTGGGGCGGTCACGAGTGGGCGCCCTGGCACTACCTGGGCGCCGAACGGGCTCGCGCCCGCTATCGGCGCCGTACCGGAAAGGCCGCCAAGCACACTCTCGGCGAGAACCTGTTCGCCGTGCACATCGGCCCGACCCTGCGGCAGGTGCGCGCCCGTGACGACGTCCAGGTCGTCTCGGCGCGCTCCCGCTACTGGCCCTTCCTCGCGGAGACCGTCGTCAGAGCACCCGGGATCCGCGAGGTGGCCACCTGGAACCTTCTCCTCATCCTCCGGCGGTCTCCACGATGACGACGTCCACGGTCCAGGCTCCCCCTCCGGCAGCCGTCCCCACCACCGCGATCATGTCGGGCCCTCCCGAGGGCCCGAGGTCGCGGCGCTGGCTGCTGGGGTTCTGGGCCGTGGTGTTCGTGCTGTTCCTGGCGGTGCGGCCGGGCCGCCAGACCTTCGACACCAAGCTCGGCGTGACCACCGACCCCGGCCGGTTCCTGGCCGACCTGGGCCAGTTGTGGCACGACCAGGGCTCCTTCGGGGGGATCGCCGACCAGTACGTCGGCTATGTCTGGCCGATGCTGCCGTTCTACTGGCTGGGCCACGCGGTGCAGTTGCCGGTGTGGCTGGTGGAACGGCTGTGGCTGTCGCTGATCGTGTCGGTCGCCTTCTGGGGCGCGCTGCGGCTGGCCGAGCGGCTGCGCGTCGGCACCGGCGCCTCCCGGCTGCTCGCCGCCGTCGCGTACGCCCTGTGGCCGGTGTTCACCATCGTCATCGGCTCGACGTCGGCGGCGGCGCTGCCCGGCGCGTTCCTGCCCTGGGTGCTGCTGCCGCTGGCCGACGAGCGCTACACCGCCCGGATCGCCGCCCTGCGCTCGGTGCTGCTCGTCCCGTTCATGGGCGGCGTCAACGCGACCTCCACCCTCGCCGCCCTGGTCCCGGCCGGCCTCTACCTGCTCTCCCGCCCGCCGGGCCCCCGGCAGCGCAAGCTGATCGCCTGGTGGGCACCGGGCGTCCTCCTCGCGACGGCCTGGTGGTGGATCCCGCTGCTGCTGCTCGGCGCCTACGGCGAGAACTTCCTGCCGTACGTGGAGACTTCGCAGACCACGACGGAGACCATGTCGGCGACGGAGGCGCTGCGCGGCGGCGGGAACTGGGTCGCCTACCTGCACCTGGTGGAGGCCTGGATCCCGGCGGGCTGGACGGTCGCCTCCTCGGTGGCCGTCATCCTCTGCTCGGCGCTGGCGGCCGGGCTGGGACTCGCCGGACTGGCCCGGCGGGACATGCCGGAGCGCCGCTGGCTGGTGCTGACCGTGATGACGACGACGCTGGTGCTGCTGGCCGGATACGGCGGCCCGTTCGGCGCCCCCTTCCACGGCGTGGTGCAGGACTGGCTGAACGGCGGCCTCGCGCCCTTCCGCAACATCTACAAGTTCCAGGCGGGACTCGCCCTCGCGCTGGTGCTGGGCATCGCCCACCTGGTGGGCCTGGCCGCCGAGCGGCGCGGTGTCCGCCAGGTCCGGGGCCGCCGGTTCGCCCCGCTGATCGCCGCGGTGCTGATCCTGCCCGGCCTGCTGTGGCCGTACCTGAACGGCTCGATCCTGAACCCGGGTTCCTTCCAGGAGCTCCCCAAGTACTGGCAGTCCACGGCCGACTGGCTGGAGAAGTACTCCCCCGACTCGCGTGCCCTGGTCGTCCCGGCGACCGCGCACGGCGTCTACACCTGGGGCTCCCCCATCGACCAGCCCCTCGACGTGCTCGCCGACTCCCGCTGGGCGCAGCGCGACTACGTGCCCTTCGGCACCCCCGGCAACCGGCGCGCCATGGACGCGGTGGAGCAGGCGCTGCTGACCGGCGGCGAAGTCCCGGGACTGGCCGACTACCTGAGCCGTGCCGGCGTCTACTACGTCGTCGTCCGCAACGATCTCGACCCCGACCAGATCGGCAACGTGCCGACGTCGACGGTGAAGCGGGCCCTGGAGCAGTCCGGGTACGAGCGGGTGACGGGCCTCGGCCCGCTCATGACCGGCGGCGTGATCCAGCCCGACACCCCGCTCCAGGTGGAGGGCCTGTACGCGAGGCAGCGGGCGGTGGAGATCTACCGTCCGGCCGGTGCGGACGTGCCGCGTCCCGGCCAGGCCGGGCTGACGCCGGTCGCCGACACCGCGCAGGTCTCCGGCGGGCCGGAGGCGCTGCTGCCGCTGGCGGGCGAGCTGCGCGGCCGGGCGACCGTGCTGACCGGCGACAACCACCCCGGGCTCGGCACCCCGCCGCTCCAGATCGTCGGTGACGGCCTGCGCCGCGCGGACACCCGGTTCGGCCTGGTCAACGCGAACACCTCCTACACGTACACCCGCGACGAACGCAACGCGTCCGACGCCGCCCAGAACGCCGGCGAGGAACCGCACCAGATCCTGCCGACCACCGGCCTGGACCACCAGACGGTCGCCGAACTGCGCGGCGCCCGCTCGGTCACCGCGTCCTCGTACGGCAACTGGCTGTTCCACCTGCCCCAGCTGGACCCGGTGAACGCCTTCGACGGCAACCCGGACACCGCGTGGACGGAGGGCGCCGCGGGCTCCCCCGACGGGCAGTGGCTGCGGATCGCCTTCTCCGGCGACGCGTTCGACATGCCGTCGTCCTTCAAGGTCACGCCGCTGCCGCAGGAGAGCGTGCGGTCCGCGCCGACCCGGGTGCGGGTGGAGACGGAGAAGGGCTCGGTCAGCAGCTTCCTGCGCCCGGACGGCTCGACGCAGACCGTCAAGGCGCCGCCGGGCGCGACGGGTTGGATGAAGCTGACGATCACCGACTCGGTGGCCCGGCGGGCCGGACTGGCGGGCGCCGGGTTCTCGGAGATCGACCTGCCGGACGTCCAGGTGACCCGGCTGCTGAGGCTGCCCACGGACGCCGACAGCACGGACGCGCCGGCCGAGATCATCTCCCTGCACCGCACCGCCGACCCGGCCGGCTTCTCCCCGACGGGCACGGAGGCGGGCCTGCACCGCCGCTTCACCACGGCCGCGGCGGGGACGTACGAGGTGAAGGCGAGCGCGGTCCCGGTGGCCGGTGAGGCGCTCGACCGGATGCTGTACGAGGTCGCGCCCGACCAGCGCGACCGCATCACGGCGACCGCCGACTCCACGGCGATGCTGGGCGCGGGCCTGTCCGCGCGCAACCTCACCGACGGCGACCTGACCACCGCGTGGATCGCGGGCGACCGCCCGACCGTGCACCTGAGCTGGACCGGGAAACAGCCGATCAGCGAGGTCGTGCTGGCCGCCGCGGGCGGTCTGTCCACCCGGCCCACCGAGGTGGACATCAGCTCGCCCGACGGCGCCGCCGTCGTGGGCGTCGACGAGAACGGGGCGGCCCGCTTCCCGGCGATCACCACGGACCGCCTGGACATCACGATCACCAAGACGGCCCCGATGACCCTGCACAACCCGGTGGCCGACGAGGACCTGCAACTGCCGGTCGGCCTCACCGAGGCGTACCTCCCGGCCCTCGACACCTACCGCACCCCTCAGCCGGAGCCGGACCGGACCTTCTCGCTGCCGTGCGGCCAGGGACCGGTCGTCGCGGTGGACGGGGAGCTGTACCGGACGAGCGTGCGGGGGCAGGTGCAGGACCTGACGGAGCGGCGACCGGTGGACGTCACCCTCTGCGGGCCGGACGGCGAGGACGCCCGGCTGGAGCTGACGGCGGGCTCGCACCGGGTCGAGGGCGGGGACGCCGGGCCCCTGGCGCTCACCGACGTGACGCTGACCCGCGGCACGGTGACGGAACCCACGTCCACCGGCCGTGACCTGCGAGTACGGGACTGGCTGGGCGACCAGCGGGAGGTGACGGTCGGCTCGGGCGCGGCGTCCTACGTGACGACGTACGAGAACTACAACGAGGGCTGGCGAGCCACCCTGGACGGCAAGGAGCTGACACCGGTACGGCTGGACGGCTGGCAGCAGGGCTGGCGGATCCCGGCGGGGGCGGGCGGCACGGTGACACTGTCGTACGAGCCCGCGACCACCTACGACGCCGGGCTGATCGGCAGCGGCGTGGCGCTGGCCGGCCTGCTGGGGCTGGTCCTGTGGCGCCGCACCGCCCCCAGCCCGGACGACCCGCAGCCGCTCCCGCCGGCGCCCGGACTGTGGCTCGGCACGGTCGCGCTCACGCTGGTGGCGATCGTGATCGCCGGGTGGTTCGCGCTGCTGGTCCCGGCGCTGGCGTTCCTCGCACACCGCCGGCACGCGCTGCTGGTACCGATCGCCTTCGCCGCCCTCGCGGGGGCGGGGATCGCGGCGGCGACCGGGGCGGGGGAGCCGGCCGGCGCGGAGCAGGGGGCGTTCGGCCCCGTGGCCCAACTGCTGGCGCTGATCGGCCTGTTCGCGGCGCTGGTGAGCGTACGGGAGCGGAGTGGGCCGCCCGTGGACGAGCCACCGCGGGGTGAGCCACCGGTGGAGTCCGAGGCGCCGACCCGGCGACTGCCGCCGGTCCAGGTCGAGAAGGGGAGAGCCGAACCGACATGACCGCACCCATGCGCGTCCCGTTCCCGGTGGTGGACGAGGTGTCCCGGCACTGCCTCCAGGAGGAGGAACCGGAAACGGTCCACATCGAGGTCCACCTGCCGGGACCGCTGGATCCGGGGCGCCTGCGCAAGGCGTTCACGGAGGCGCTGCACCGGCACCCCCGCGTCCTGATGCGGGAGGCGCCGGGGCCCTGGTACCGCCGCCGCTACGAGTGGGAGCTGACGGCGGAGCCGGACGTGGAGGTGGTGAACTTCCCGGCACCGGGGCGGGACGCGCTGCGCAACGCCCGGACCCGGGCCCTGGTGGAGGCACCATCGCTGTCGTTGTCGCCGCCGATCCGGGTGGAGGTGGTGGAAGGGGCGGGCCGGGCGGAGGGCAGCGAGGCGACCGACGGAGTCGGCGTCGCCGGCCCGGCCGCGGCTGACGGCGCCCCCGCGTCCGCCGGGGCCACGGGCCGCCGTAGCGCCGGGGCGGTGTCCGACCCGCGCGGGACGGCACCCCGCCGGCACGGGCCGACGGCCCCGCCGCCCGGCGGCGGCACCGGGACGGTCCTGTTCCTCACCATCAACCACACCGCCCTCGACGGCCCCGCCTGCCTCCGGGTCCTCGCCACGGTGGCGGAGCTGTACGGCGGCAGGGACAACGCCCCCGCGACCCCTCCGGTACGTCCGCCGGAGCCCCCTCAGGACCAGCCCCCCGCCCCCTCCACCTGGTCCAGGCCCGCCCGCGTGGCCCCCGGCTCCCCCGAGCCCTCCCCCGGCAACGGCCTGCTCGTCACCGAGCTTCCCCTCCCCCACCGCCCCAAGGGCGCCCCGTACACCGTGAACGACCAGCTCATGGTCACCACGGCGCTGACCCTCGCGCACTGGAACCGGGAGCACGGCGCCCGCCCCCGCCCTCTGCGCATCACCATGCCCGTCGACGACCGCCCCCGGGACACCACGATGCCCATCGGCAACGGCACCCGCCTCGTCGAAGTGCCTTTTGCTCCCGACGAGTTGAGCCGCATTACCGCCGCCGGCATGCCTTCGCTCCTGCACCGCACGGCGACCCGCACCCGCGCCCTCAAGGCCCTGCCCCGCCCCCAGCTCGGCCACGGCGCCTCCCTCCTCACCGCCCCGGTCACCCCCGTGGCCTGGCGTGCCGCCCTCACCCGGGGCCTGCGCCGGGCCGCCGCGCCCTGGACGTCGACGACCCTGCTCAGCAACATCGGCCGCATCCCGTACCCGCTGGACTTCGGCGAGGAGGCCGGCCGCGCGCACGCCGTCTGGTTCTCCGCGCCCGCCCGGATGCCCCGCGGCCTGACCGTCACCACCGCCTCCACCGCCGGCCGCCTCCACCTGGCCCTGCGCTGGTCGCGTGCGCTGCTCGGCCACGGCGACGGAGCCCACCTCCGCGACCTCTTCGAGCACTATCTGCACACCACGGAGGTCAGCCCATGACCGCCACCGCCCGGCACCTCCCCAGGGAACTCCGGGACTTCTACGAGAACCCGGCCGTCCCCGTCGCCTCCGGCCCCTCCCGCTCGCTGCGCCAGGCCCGCATGCTGGCCGGCGCCCTCGGCCCGGCCACCGGCACCGTCCGTACCGTGCTCGACATCGGCTGCGGCGACGGCACCGCCGCGGCCACCGCCGCCCCCCTCCTGCGCGGTCACCGCGTCATCGGCGTCGACTGGTCCCAGGACGCCCTGAAACGGGCCCGCGCCCACCTGACGTCCACGATCCGCGGCGAACTCACCGGTGCCGGGCTGCCGTTCGCCGATGGGACCGCCGACGCCGTGCTGTTCAGCGAGGTGATCGAGCACCTCGTCGACCCGGACGCCGCGCTCGACGAGATCCGCCGCGTACTGCGCCCCGGGGGCCATCTCATGCTGTCCACCCCGAACCTGGCCGCCTGGTACAACCGCGCCCTGCTGCTGGCGGGGGTCCAGCCGGTGTTCTCGGAGGTCAGTCTGCGGGCCATCCACGGCAGGCCCGGAAAGGAGGTGGTCGGTCACCTGCGGCTCTACACCCCGCGCGCCCTGCGGGAGTTCGTCGCCGCCGCCGGCTTCGAGGTCGTCCGCCTCGAAGGCGCCCCGTTCCACGGCGTGCCGCGTCCGCTGCGCCCGCTGGACCGGCTGGCCTGCGCCAGACCCTCCCTCGCGTCGATCCTGCTGCTGCACGCGCGAAAGACGTAGGGGGCGGCGATGTGGTGGGGAGTAGCCGCGGCCCTGCTGGCCAACGTCCTCTACAGCACCGGATTCGTCCTGGAGAAACGTGCTCTCGCGGCCCTGCCGGAAGTGAGCGTCCGGCAGCCCGCCCGGCTGCTCGGGCTCGTGCTGCGCAGCCCCCTGTGGATCGGCGGGTCCCTCTCGCTGGCCGCCGGGTTCGGCGCGCAGCTCGCCGTGTACCGCACCCTGCCGATCGCCGCCGCGCAGGGCATCTTCGTCTCCGGGCTGGTGCTGCTGGTACTGCTGTCCGCCCGGCTGCTCGGCGAGGAGACCACCGGCCGCGAGCGGTACGCGCTGGGCGCGATCCTGCTCGCGCTGCTGATGGTCGTGCTGTCGCTGCGGGAGGGCTCCGACACCGTCAGCCAGGAGGCGCCGTACCCGCTGGTGCTGCTGGTGTGCGTGCCGGCGCTGGCGGCGGGCGTGGGGCTGTACAACGCGGCCGAGCGCCGCGCCCGGCACCGCCACCGCGCGCCGACCACCGGCGTGGAGTACGGCGTCGCGGTGGGCCTGCTGTACGGGGTCAGCTCGCTGGCCATCAAGGGCATGTCGAGCTACCTGACGTCCAGCGGGTTCGGGGACGCGGTCCTCGGCCTGCTCCGCTCCCCCTACCCGTATCTCCTGCTGATCACCGGCGCGTTCGGCCTGATCATGTCGCAGGCGGCGCTGCAACGCTGCCGGGCCTCGCTGATCGTGCCGGTGTGCACGACGGTGACCTGTCTGTTCACCGCGGTGCTCGGCACGCTCTCGTTCGGCGAGGCGCTGCCGCAGGAACCGCTCCGGCTCGCACTGCGGCTCTCGGGCATCGTGCTCGCCGTCGCCGTACTGCTGAGCATGCCGAAACACGACCCGGCGCCCCGGCCCCCCGTCGGCGCCAAGGAGTTGACGCCACCGTGAAACCTGACGACCCGCTGCTGAGAATCCTGGCGTGCCCGCTCGACAAGGGCCCGCTGCACCTCGTCGAACCGGACGCTCCGGCCCAGGCGGAGGTCCTCTACAACCCACGTCTGCGCCGCCGTTACCCCGTCGTCGACGGCATTCCGCAGCTCCTGCCGTCCTCCGGCGAACAGGTGACGGACGACGAACACGAGGAACTCATGAAACGGACCAGCGCATGACGCGCCCCGCGCGCACGCTGACGGCCCGCGTGGCCCCCCATCTGCCGACCCGTCTGGTCGCCGCGGTGGCCAGAGCCGTGTACCCGCGCTACGAACCCGAGCTGGCCCGCCTCGCCGACCTGTGCCCGGACGGCTGCGGTACGGCCGTGGACGTCGGCGGCTGGTACGGGCCCTGGACGCACCGGCTGTCCGCACGGGCCGGCCAGGTGGTGACCGTCGAGCCGGTCCCCCATCTGGCGCGGCTGCTGACCTCGGCGGCCCCGTCGAACGTCCGGGTGATCCAGGCCGCCGCCTCGGACCGGGCGGGCACGGCCCGGCTGTGGCTGCCGGCGGACGACGCGGGCGACCGGGGGGTGTCGTCCCTGGTCCGGCGGGACATCCACGGCCAGGCGCTGGAGGTCGAGTGCGTCACCCTCGACGAACTGGAGCTCCACGAGGTCGGGTTCATCAAGATCGACGTGGACGGCAACGAGCTGGCGGTGCTGCGCGGGGCGACCGCGCTCCTGACCCGCGACCGGCCGGCCCTCTTCGTCGAACTGGAGGCCCGCATCCAGCCGATCGCGCCGGTGGTGACGTATCTGTCGACGCTCGGCTACGACGGCTGGGTACTGCCCCGCGAGACCTGGGTGCCGCTCGCGGACTTCCCGCTGGAGTCCCACCAGTCGAAGGCCTCGTACGTCGTCACGCACGGCCTGCTGCGCCGGGTCCTGCCCTTCCGGGACCGCCCCCGGTACGTCAACTCGGTCCTGTTCCTTCCCGACGGCCGCCGTCCGGGCGAGCCGCGGGTGGAGGACGATGGGTCCCATGCCCTCCGGAAAGCGCCCGACTAGCCCCCGCCCCGACCCCTTCACCCCGCTCGGCTTCCAGCTGGTCCTGCTGCGCCGCATGGCCGACCACAACCCCGGCCTGGTCGAGGACGCCCGCCACGAGCTGGGCGTCTCGATCACGGAGATGCGCGAGGCCAACAGACGGTGGCAGGCGATGGTGCGCTCCCCGCGGGGGCGGGCGGCGGCCTCCAGGTACCGATCGGTCCTGGGCGAGCCGGAGACGGTCCTCACCCGCCAGGCCGGCGACCTGACCTGCGAGGCCCGCCTCTGGCCCGTCCCCCTCTGGCCGGAGCTGCGCTTCGAGGTCCTCCTCGCCCCGAACGGCGCCGTCTGGAACGAGTGGCTGGTCCGCGCCCCCGGAGCCGGGGGGCCGGCGCTCCGCACCCTCGACGACCTCACCCCCTGGTCCTGCACGGTCGACGAGGCCGCCCGCGCCTTCCCCCCGGCCCGCCCCCTCCAGGGCTCGGCCCCCACCCGCTGGGCCCTGGCCTTCACCGCCCCGGACGGACAGGGCGTACACCGCGAGTGCGTCGCGGAGTTCACGTGGGGCCTGTTGCAGCGCGTGGCGGTCGTCGGCACACCGGCCTCCAGCGGCCAGGACCGTCCGGCCGGCCCGCGGGCCACGCCCTGACCCCGCGGCCCGCGCCGGCGTGGCCGAGCGCGCCGGGCGCGGAGCGACGCCGCCCCGGAGGACGGCGAGCGGACCTTCGTCCCCCGTCCCCCGTCTCCCATCCCGCGCGCGCCGGCTGTAGTCCCAGGTGGCCGGAGGTGACGGGGGCGACTCGGGCACGACGGGCTCCTTCTCGTACGGCTCGGGCCCGCAGGCCGGCCGGCGCCCGGGCAGCCCCGGCGAAGGCCCGGCCACCCGCCCCGCCGCCGCGGCCACCGCCGTCGAGACCCGCCCCGACGCCCTCGGCAGCCCCGGCACTGCTCGTGTCCGCGTTCGCCTCCTCGGTCGGCGTCATGGGCGCGCCGATCCCGCTGCCCGTGCCGTTCCTCGCGCAGGGCGAGATCGGGGCCGTCGGCATGGTGGCCGCGCTCGCCGTGCCGGCGACGGTCGTGGACGTCAGCCCGTTCTCGGCGAACGGCCCGCTGGTCCTGGCCGCGGCACCGGACGTCGACCGCGAGCGTTTCTTCAGGCAGGTGATGGTCCGCGGAGGCATGGTGGTCGCGGTGGTCCCCGCGCTGGCGCGGCTGGTGATGGTCGTGCCGGGCCGGGGGCAGGCCGACAGACGGCAACAGACAGCGTCCGCCGAACAGTCAAGGAGTACGAGCGTGTCCTCTCTCTTCCCCGCTCTCACCGACGGTCCGGACCGTCGCACCGCGCTGCGGTTCGGCGACCGGTCCCTGACGTACCCCCAACTCGCCGCGGCGACGGGCGCGCTGGCGGGCCGGATCGCGGGCCGCAGCCGCGTCGCCGTCTGGGCCGGCCCGACCCTGGAGACCGCCGTCGCGGTGCCCGCGGCGCTGCTGGCCGGTGTCGCCGCCGTACCGCTCAACCCGAAGTCCGGTGAGAAGGAGCTCGGGCACATCCTGACCGACAGCGCGCCCGCCGCGGTGCTCGCCGCACCGGGCGACGAACTCCCGGCCGCCTTGCGGGACATCCCGCGTGTCGACGTCGACGTCCACGCCACCGGCCGGCTCCCCGGCGAGCACGCGGACGACGAGGACCCCGCCCTCGTCGTCTACACCTCCGGCACCACCGGCCCGCCCAAGGGCGCCGTGATCCCCCGCCGGGCGATCACCGCCACTCTGGACGCGCTGGCCGACGCCTGGGGGTGGACCGGCGACGACGTGCTCGTGCACGGGCTGCCGCTGTTCCATGTGCACGGCCTGGTCCTCGGCGTCCTCGGCCCGCTGCGGCGCGGCGGATCCCTGCGCCACCTCGGCCGGTTCAGCACCGAGGGCGTGGCGCGCGAGCTGAACGACGGCGCGACCATGCTGTTCGGCGTCCCGACGATGTACCACCGGATCGCGGAGACGCTGCCCGGCGATCCCGGACTGGCCGAGGCGCTCGGCCGGGCGCGGCTGCTGGTGTCCGGCTCCGCCGCCCTGCCGGTGCACGACCACGAGCGGATCACGGCCGCGACGGGACAGCGCGTCGTCGAGCGGTACGGCATGACGGAGACACTCATGAACACGAGTGTCCGCGCGGACGGCGAGCCGCGCGCCGGAACGGTCGGCGTCCCGCTGCCGGGCGTCGGGCTGCGGCTGGTGGAGGAGGACGGCTCGCCGATCACGGCGTACGACGGCGAGAGCGTGGGCGAGATCCAGGTGCGCGGCCCCAACCTGTTCACCGAGTACCTCAACCGCCCCGACGCCACGGCCGCCGCCTTCACCGCCGACGGCTGGTTCCGCACCGGGGACATGGCGGTGCGCGACCCCGACGGCTATGTCCGCATCGTCGGCCGCAAGGCCACCGACCTGATCAAGAGCGGCGGTTACAAGATCGGGGCCGGGGAGATCGAGAACGCGCTGCTGGAGCACCCGGGTGTCCGCGAGGCCGCGGTCACCGGGGAACCGGATCCCGACCTGGGCGAGCGGATCGTGGCCTGGGTGGTCCCGGCAGACCCGCAATCCCCGCCCTCGGACCAGGAGTTGGCCGACCATGTCGCGAGCCGCCTCGCCCCGCACAAGCGTCCCCGGGTCGTGCGCCACCTCGACGTCCTGCCCCGCAACGACATGGGGAAGATCATGAAGCGGGCGCTGAGCCATGACTGAGCGGCTGAGCGCGCGCGAGATCCTGACCCTCGTCACCGACGACGGCACCTTCGCCGAACTCCCGTACCCGGCCGAGGACTCCGGCCCCGACGGCCCCCTCGCCTGGCAGGGCTACGACGCCTCGCGCGCCCGCGCCGCCGAACGCACCGGCGAGCAGGAGTCCGTCGTCTGCGGCACCGCGCGCGTCGAGTCCGCCCCCGCGGTACTGATCGCCTTCGAGTTCGGCTTCCTCGGCGGCTCGCTCGGCGAGCGCACGGGCGACCGCCTGGAGGCGGCGTACACGTACGCCCGCGAGCACCGGCTGCCGGTGGTCCCGCTGATCGCCACGGGCGGCAGCCGTATGCAGGAGGGCATGCTCGCCCTGACCCAACTTCAGCGCGTGGCCCGGCAGTCGATGCTCACCCGGGAGGCGGGGCTGGCGCAGATCGCGGTCCTGCGGGACCCGACGACGGGTGGCGGCTGGGCCACACTGGGCGCGGGCGCCGACGTGATCCTCGCCCTGCCCGGCGCCCAGGTCGGCTTCGCGGGCTCCCGGGTCCGCCCGCCGGACGCGGACCCGGCCGCCTACACGGCCGAGGCGCAGGTGGCGGCGGGCTCGGCCGACGCGGTCGTACCACCCCGGGACCTGCGGCGCACGCTGGGCCGGTGGCTCCGGCTGCTGACGGCGCCGTCGGACGCACCCGCGCCGGTCCCCGCCCTCCTCGGCGCGGAGGACCTCCCGGCCACCGGCTGGGCCGCGGTGCACCGCGCCCGCTCCCCCGAACGCCCGCGCGCGGCCCGCTACTTGGACGCCTATTTCACCCACCGCCTGCCGCTCAGCGGCGACCGCTGCGGCGGCACCGACCCCGAGGGCATGCTGTGCGGCTTCGGCGAGCACGCGGGCCGTACGGTCGCGTTCGCCGCCCAGACCGGAACGGCGACCCGCCCCGCCGGCTACCGCACCGCCGCCCGGCTGATCCGCCTCGCGGACCGGCTCGGCATCCCGGTGCTCACCCTGGTGGACACACCCGGCGCGGCCAACGACGCCGAGGCCGAACGGCAGGGCGCGGGCGCGGCCATCGCGGACCTGTTCGGCGCGGTGGCCGCCGCCCGCACACCGGTCACCACGCTGCTGATCGGCGAGGGCGGCTCCGGCGGCGCTCTCGCCCTGGCCGCCCCCGGCAACACCTGGGCCACTCCGGACAGCTACTTCTCGGTCATCGCCCCCGAGCTGGCCGCCGCGATCCTGAAACGCCCACCGGAGGAGGCCGAGGCGACGGCGGACCAACTCCGCATCCGCCCGCAGGACTTGGCGGACCTGGGAGTGGTCCGGACAGAGCCCGGGCCGCCTTCCGGAGCGGGGGCCTGACGAAACCCCCCATTCAGCCGCACCCCACCCGGCCCACCACAACACGCGCGCCCTCCCCGCGCCGCGCACGATGCCTAAGAGACCGCCACCCGGCGGCCCACGGTCTGTGCTCTCGGGAGGACCTGCCATGACCGCCAGTCTGGAGCAGCTGCGCCGCTGCCACTTCGCCGTCGACCTGGGTGCGGCGAGGACGCGGGTGTACGTGAAGGGGGCCGGGCTCGTCGTCGACCAGCCGTCCGCCGCCGCCGTGAACACCCGCACCGGCGCGCTGATCGCGGTCGGCGAGTTCGCGGAGAAGATGACCGGCCGCACCCCGAGCTACATCCGCGTGGTGCGGCCGGTCTCCGGCGGCACGGTCGTCGACATCGAGATGGCCCAGCGCATGCTGCGGCACCTGCTCGGCGACAAGATCCGCCGCAACCTGCGCCGCAAGCCCCGGCTGCGCGCCGCCGCCTGCACCCCGCACGACGCCGACCCGCTGGCCCAGCGCGCCACGATCGAGACACTGGTCGGGCTCGGCGCCCGCCGGGTCGAGCTGGTCGACACGCTGATCGCCGCCGCCGTCGGCTGCGGACTGCCCGTGGAGCGGCCCGAGGCCACCATGATCATGGTGTGCGGGGCCGCCGCGACCCAGGTCGCCGTCCTCTCCCTCGGCTCCATCGTCACCGCCGAACGCATCCCCGTCGGCGGCGAGGCCGTGGACCACGCGATCGTGCAGCACCTGCGCCACGAGCACGAGCTGATGCTGCCCAGCCAGTCCGTACGCCCGCTCCAGCTGGCCCTCTCCGGCAACGGCCTCACCCCGCACGGCCCGGCGTCCACCGAGATCCACGGCCGGGACGTCGCCACCGGCCTCGCCCGTTCCGTGCAGGTCGACACCGCCGCCGTCCGCGACGCGATCGAGACCCCGCTGACCGCCGTACTGGACGGCATCGGCAGGGTGCTGCGCAACTGCCCGCCCGACCTGGTGGCCGACCTCGCCGACCGCGGGATCATGATGGTCGGCGGCAGCGCCCTGCTCCCCGGCCTCGACCAGATGCTGCGGCAGGCCACCGGGATGCCGGTGCACATCGCCGAACGGCCCGACGTGTGCGCCGTGCAGGGCCTCGGCTACATGCTGGAGGGCAGGATCGAGCCCCTGGTCCTGGACCCGCTGGCCACCTGAGCCGCGGGCCGCGCCTGCCCGGTAGGCACGACGCGTGGCCGGTCCGTCAGACGGCGAACCAGCAGCGCACGGTGGTCCCGTCCTCGCCGGTGTGCACCCGCACCAGGTCCGCGACGAGGTTGACCATGAGCAGCCCCCGGCCGCCGCGCTGGTCGCGGGGCGCGGGGCGGCGTCCGGCCAGCGGATCCGCCAGCCGGCCCTTGTCGCGCACCTCGCACACCACGTTCCCGTCCTGGGCCCACACCCGCAGCGCACCCGAACCGCCGCCGTGCACCACGCTGTTGGTGGTCAGCTCGGCGGTGACGATCGCCAGGTCCTGCAGCCGTACGCCGGTCAGGCCGAACTCCGCGGCCAGGTCGGTGGCGACGTGCCGGGCGTGCGAGAGCGAGTCCGTGTCGAAGACGAAGGAGGGCACGTCCGGGACCAGCGGCAGCGGCTCGTTGTAGCGGGCGACGACGTCGTCGGGGTCGTAGGCCCCGCTGTGCGCCTCCGGGCCGGTGCCGGCGTGGATGACGGTGGGGTGGGTGGCGTACGCGTCGGTGATCACCTGCTGCGGCAGGCGCCGGGTGTCGTAGGGGCACAGGATGCTGACCGGGCGACCGGTGAAGGCCGCGTTGATCAGCGCCTCGTGCTGGACGCAGGCGGGGTACTCGGTGTCGCTGCGGCCCGCCCAGATCGGCTCGCCGATGATCCGCACCCGCCGGCCGGGCGGCTGGGCGTCGGCGAAGGCGCGCAGGACTCCGGGGATGATCCGGCCGGGGTTGCGTCCGGCCTCTCGCATGTCCAGGAGCCGCACGGCGTCGGCGTCGGCACCGAGTCCGTCCCGGATCAGGGCGAGGTTCTCGCCGGGCACCGCGACGGCCACGGGGTCGCCCGCCTCCAGGCCGGCCCGCACGAACGACAGGGTGCCGGCGAGGTACTCGGGCTCGTCGGCGTAGAACAGCGCGGGGTGGACGAAGGGGTCGAGGGGTCCGGCGGTGTCGCGGGACCCGACGGACGCGAAGGGTTCGGCCGAGGCACTCATGAGATCGACACCTCGATCGACGAAAGGTCGGGCCAGAACATGTCCAGCACGCGGCGCAGGCCCGGCGGCGGCCGGTGCAGCACCATGCGCCGGCCGTCCCCCAGTTGCTGGGCGGCAAAGGCCAGCGCCCCGACCCCCGCGACATCGACGAAGGTCACGGCTGACAGCTCCAGGTAGTACACATCCCCGTCCTCGCGTACGGCTCGGTCCAGCGCACGCCGCCAGACCTCGTGCGTCGTCAGGCCGACCTCTCCCGCCACCCGCAGCCCGCTGCGCTCTCCCAGCGGGGACACCGTCAGTGCCGGTGCCGCGTCGACGGCCCCGGACGGCGCCTCGTACCGGATACCCACACTGCCTCCCGCCTCTTCCCGGACCAGATCGCCCATACCCCCGAAACCACCTGACATTCCCGCAGGTGGTGTGTAGTCCTCCGTACGGCGGGCAGGCGCACGGTCAGCACCGCCGGGTCCCATTCAACCAGTCCGGCGGCGCCGGGACAGGCTACGTCAACGTCATGAGGACTGTCAGGGAATGAACAAGGCGGGGACATGACCTCAGCGGCACACACACCACTTGCGAGGCGACTCAAGGCATTGGTCATCGAGAGCGACGTGGACGCGGGCCGGGCGGTGCTGGCCCCGCGCGGAGAACTGGTCCGCGGCTGCGCGGACCTCCTGGCCGAGAAACTCGCCGAGCTGCCGTCCGACGTCCGCCGGGTCGAACTGGACATGACCGAGGTGGTCTTCATGGACACCGCGGGGCTGCAGTTCCTGGAGACACTCGCCGACCACGGCCACCGGCACGGCGTGACGGTGGCGACGCTGAACTGGAACGGCCAGCCGCACCGGATACTGGAACTCGCCGGTCTGGACACCACCGATCCGCTGCACACCGCCCCCGATCCGCAACCGTGCCCGTCGGCCTCCTCCGCGGTGGCACGGGAGCGCGCCGAGCAACTGCGCGTGCTCCAGGAGGAGGTCGAGCAGCTGCGCCACGCGATCGCCTCCCGGCCGGTGATCGACCAGGCCCGCGGCATCCTCATGGCCACCCAGGGCTGCACCTCCGACGAGGCGTGGGCGATCCTCCGGCAGGCCTCCCAGCTCTCCAACACCAAGCTCCGTACGGTCGCCGCGGCGGTCACCGCCAGCATCGGGAGCGACGGTCCGCCGCCCCCGGAGGAGGTCCGTACGGCCCTGCGTACGGCGATGGCGCACCGCGGACGCTGAGGCACGGTCCCTCCTCCCGGCACGGCGGCGCCGGGACGGCGGCCGGAATCAGTACGGGAGCAGCCGCCCCGAAGGGGTCCTGCGGTCGATCGTCACATCGCGCGGAGCGGCGGGCCTACGGCTGACGCGCACCCGGGTCTGACGGTTCATGACACCCTCCTCAGGCCTTGGGCCGGTACGAGATGTGCCACCCCGCACCCGATGCGACCGGCCGCGCCCGCCCCCTGCTCGATCGGGGCGGACCCTCGCCGGCTGCGCTTCGTGTTCGATCCCATTGCCCCCGCCATACCCCCCGCACCCGGCGATGACTCCTGTTCGCCGAGGACACTCCGCCCGGCGACGAGATCGGCACCGGCGCCGGCGCCCTTCTGGACGGCGATCCCCGGCCCCGCGGGCCTGGCGATGTCACGTGCCGGCCACGCGAGGTCACGTGCGGGAAACCTTGACGCGCGGGTTGCCTGATGCCACGATTCCGGCGCCGCGATGTTTACGTAAACACCAGTCACCTGTCCGTGGATGTTTACGCAAACACCGCTCCGCGGCCGGTGACTCGACAAGGAGGAGCGGATGGCTGGTCCCCCACCCGGCCCGGCCGGGCATCCCCACTCGGCCCGCACCCCCGGTCACCAGGCCCCCGGCTCCGGCCCCCTGGCACCGCACCGGTCCTCCCCCCACGGCCGCTCCGCCCCGCGCACCCGCCCCACGCGCCGAGCCGCCACCTCCTGAAAGGGCACGTCGATGCGCAAGACCCCCGCCAGAACCCGCCTCACCCCCCGACTGCGGGCCGCCTTCGTGGCCGTCGCCGTCGCCGCGGTCAGCGGCGCCACCCTCACCGCGAGCCCCGCCTCCGCCGCCGCGCCGAGCCTGGACCCGACCCAGTTCAAGGGCGTCAACTGGGCCGACCCGCGGGACAACTTCGCCGACGACCCCATCGTCCTGTCGGGCCTGTCGCTCTCCGACACCTACGCCCAGACCTACACCAAGGCCAGCCGGATCATCTCGGCGTTCCGCGCGAACCTCGGCGCCAACACCGTGCGGCTGCCCGTCAACCCGTATACGGTCAACGGCCCCGCCTGGAAGTCCTACCGCGGGGTCATCGACGCGGCCTCGGACAAGGGCTTCAAGGTCATCCTGTCGTACTGGGAGGGCACGGGTGCCCAGAAGGACGGCTTCATCGACGACGAGGCCGCCTACTGGCCCATGTGGAACACCGTCGTCAAGGCCTACCGGAACGACGAGCGCGTCCACTTCGAGCCGATGAACGAGCCGCACGGCTACACCGACACCGAGTGGGCCGACATCGCCGCGAAGTGGCTGGCGGCCTACCCGTCGGTCCCGCGCGACCGGGTCTTCGTCAGCGGCGCCGGCTACAACGACCACGTCACCTCGGTCTGCGCCGACCCGCGCCTGAAGGGCACCTACCTGTCGCTGCACCACTACGGCTTCTGGAAGGACTACGCGACCTACGACCAGTGGGTGGCCGACCTCAAGGTGCGCATCGGCGACTGCGCGAACCGGACCGTCGCGGACGAGTTCGGCGCCCACATGACTACCGGCTTCGACTACAACAAGCCGGCCCCCGACAACAACTTCGTCAACTACATGCAGGCCGTCACCGACACCTTCCGCGAGCTGAAGATGGGCTCCGTCTACTGGCCCGGCCTGCGCACCGGCGACACCTACTCGCTCCAGACCCTGGTCGGCGACCCGTCCCGCCCCTGGCTGGCCACCACCAACCAGTCCGGCGCCGACCGCCTCGCCTGGGGCTGGGGCCGCGGCAAGCCGGTCCAGCGCTGACCGACCCACGGCCCAACGGCCCGACGGCCCAACGGCTCAACGGCTCAACGGCTCAACGGCTCAACGGCTCAACGGCTCAACGGCTCAACGAGAGGCTCCGCACCCGGGCTCGGGGCGGGGCCTCTTCCTGTGCGTGCCCGGTGGGCTTTCCTGGCCGCCGACTGCGGTGCGACCAGCGGTCGTTGGGTGGCGGACGTACTCGCGTGACGCCTCCCTTCCGGTCCGACCCGCGCGGCGGAGGCACGGGAAGTCGCCCCGGGCGGGCCCGCCGAGATCCTCGAAGCACTCCTGATCCGTCGGCCGCGGGTCCGGGTCCCGCCCGCCTCACCCCGTCGTGACCGGCGGGAGCGTCACGTTCCTGGTGCCGGTGTGGGAGCGCGCTCGGTGCACGGGCGCTGCGGAGAGGGTCCGCACCGGCGGTACTGCGCCGAAGTGCCGTTCGGCGCGGTCGAGCGCGAACGCCGGGATCGTGGCGGCGGCCTCAACGCGACCTCGACGCGGCCTCGACGCGGCCTCGACGCGGCCTCGATCGCGGCCCGCCCAGGCGGGGCGGACCGAGCCCGGACGGCCCTCGTCAAGGCTGGGCCTTCTCCCCGGAGAGAGGCCGAGTACGTCACGTCATCCTCACCGGGGTCCGCAGGAGAGCCCGGGTCGCCGCGTGGCCCGGAGCGGCGAAAACGGCTGCCGTGCGGCCGGACTCGACCGTGCGGCCCGCGTCGAGGACGGTGACCGTGTCGGTGCGGTCCGCGATGAGCGGGAGGTCGTGGCTGATGAGGACGAGGGCCGTGCCGCGCTCCTCTCGCAGCCGGACCAACAGGTCCATGACCGCCTCGGCGGTGGCGGAGTCCAGCGCCGAGGTGACCTCGTCGCAGATCAGGACGTCCGGATCGGCGGCGAGCGCCCGGGCGATGGCCACGCGCTGACGCTGTCCGCCGGACAGTTCGTGCGGATACCGGTCGGCGAACTCGGGCGGCAGACCCACCTGTTCGAGCAGCTCCAGCACGCGCGCGGCCACGTCGCCCGCCCGGCACCGCCGGTGCAGTCGCATCGGCCTGCCGACCGTGGCGCCGGCCGTGCGGCTGGGGTTGAGCGCACTGAGCGGGTTCTGTGTGACCAGCTGGACCCGGCGCCGCTGTTCGCGGCTCCGGCCGCGCAGTCCGGTGCTCAGCGGCACCCCGGCGAGGCTCATCGTGCCGGCGGTGACCGGCTGCAAGCCGACCACGGCACGGACCAGTGTGGTCTTGCCGGAGCCCGAGGCACCGACGATCCCGGTCGCCGAGCCGGGCGCGACGGCGAGGGCGACGCCGTCCAGCGCGGGGGCCTGCGAGCGACGGCCGAAGGTGACGCGGAGATCGCGTACGTCGAGGACGAGTTCGCTTGCGGCCGGGGGCGTCTGCCGCTCCGGCGGTACCTCGGCCGTACGGGCTGCGGCGGTCGCCCCCGTACAGGTGCCGGTGTACGCGCCGGCGGTGCCGGTGTGCGCGCCGGCGTACGTGCCGAGTTCCACCACCTCGTCCGCGATGCGCTCGACGAGTTCGGGGTCGTGGCAGGAGAGCGCGACGGCGAGGCGGTGCTCGGCTGCAAGGTGCCGTAGCAACGCGCCGATCTCGTCGCGGAGTTCTGGGTGCAGCCCGGCGGTCGGCTCGTCCAGGAGCAGGACTTCGGGGCGGCGGGCCAGGGCACGGGCGAGGGCCACTCGGCGCTGCTGTCCGCCGGACAGTGCGGCGGGGCGACGGGCGGCGAGGGCGCCGTCGTCCGGCAGCCGTACCTCGGCGAGGAGCGTCCGTATCGCCTCCGGGGTCCGGTCGTCGGCGAGTTCCCGGAGCAGGGAGCGGACGCGCATCCGGGGATTCAGCCCCGAGCCGGGGTCCTGGCCGACGTAGGCGAGCCGCTCGCGGCGCAGGGCGCGCAACTCCCGTTCGGGCAGGGCGAACACGTCGTGACCGAGGACCTCGACCCGGCCGGCGGTGCGTCGCGTGCCGGGCGGCAGCAGTCCGGTGAGGGCCCGCAGCAGCGTGGTCTTGCCGGAGCCGGAGGGGCCGGTCAGGGCGACGACCCGGCCCGGGTGGAGGGCGAGTTCGGCGTCCTGGAGGACCACCCGGCCGTCGGGGGCGGCGACGGTGAGGCCAAAGACCCTGACTGCCGCCTCGGCAGGGGAGGTCGCGGTGCCGTCGGAGGCCGGGTGGTCGTCGTCCTTCCGGTACCGGTCGGGTAGGTGGCTCACAGAACGGTCACCGCCTTCCGTCCGGTCTGCGGGGCGAGGGCCGCCGCGGCGAGGTTGACGCTGAGGGCGAGGAGGCCGATGGCGATGCTGGGGGCGACGACCGCCCAGGGGTTGAGGAGGATGCCGGAGGAGTTCTCGCGGATCATCAACGCCCAGTCGGCTGCCGGGGGTTGGGGCCCGACCTGGAGGAACCCGGCGGTGGCGACCAGGTAGACGGCGGCGACGAAGCGCAGGCCGAACAGGGCGAGGAGGGTGGCGCGCAGGTTGGGCAGCACCTCGCGCAGGACGAGGTGCCAGAGGCGTTCGCCGCCCGCCGCGGCGGCCTCGACGTATCCGGAGGCGGCGACGGGTGCCGCCGCGCCGGCCGCGAGGCGCACCGCGTACGGCACGCCGAGCAGTACGGCGGCGGTGATGACGGCGAGCCGGCCGCCGTCCGGCCACGACAGGGTGACCAGGAGGATGCCCAGCACGGCGGGCAGCAGCATCAGCACGTCGGCGACCCGTTCCACCAGGCGCCCGACGCGCGGCCGCAGGGCGCCCATCGCACCGAGGACCGCCGCGCTGCCGGTGACGAGCACCGCGACGAGCAGTGAGGAGAGCACCAGCTCACGCCCGCCGGCCAGCAGCCGCGTGAGGACGTCCCGGCCGAGCTGGTCACCGCCGAGCACGGCATCGGCGCCCGGTTCCCCGTACGGCGCGGTGATGGGCGCGTCGATGGCGTGCGGCGCGAGCCACGGTCCGGCGAGGGCGAGGCAGACGAGCAGCACGGCGGGCAGCACACGGAGGAGCGTGGCACGCGTTCGGGGGGTCATCGGCGGCCTCCGGCATCGGGAGTTCCGGCATCGGGAGTTCGCGCATCGGGAGTTGCGGCATCGACGGCTACAGCGTGCGTCGGCAGCCGTCCAGGGCTCATCGCCGTGCTCCCGCCGTCAGGTCGCGTACGAGGTCGGCCAGCAGCAGTACGCCGGTGATCACCGCGCCCGACAGCGCGGTGACACCCGCGATGACGGGGCTGTCGCGGTCGGTGACCGCGGAGGCGAGGACGGCGCCGATGCCCGGGTAGTTGAAGATGGTCTCCACCACGACGGCGCCGCCGAGGAGCATGCCGGTGGAGGTGGCGAGGCCGGCGGTGATGGTGGGCAGGGCGCCGGGCAGGACGTGGTGGCTGAGGACGCGGTGGGGTGGAAGGCCGTCCAGGACGGCGGTCTCCACGTGCGGCGCGCGCGCCTCGTCGGCGAGGGCGGCGCGCACGATGCGTACGTTCCAGCCGGCCTGCGGGACGGTCAGCGCGAGCGCGGGCAGGATCAGCATCTCCCAGGAGGCGGGGGTTCCGTCGGCGTCGGCGATGGTCACGGCGGGCAGCCAGCCGGTCCACAGGGACAGCACGAGGACCAGGGCCACGGCGACCACGAACTCGGGGAGGGCCAGCACGGCGGTGGCCGTGCCGGACACCGCCCGGTCGACCCGGCCGCCCGGCCGGAGCGCGGCCCAGCAGCCGAGGGCGGTGGACAGCAGGGCGGTGAGCAGCAGTGCCAGGCCGCCCAGCAGCAGCGTGTTGGGGAAGGCGGTCGACAGGAGGTCCGTGACCTTCTCGCCGCGTGCCGAGGTACCCAGGTCCCCCGTGGGCAGGCCGCTCATCCAGTCCCAGAAGCGTTCCAGGACGGGCCGGTCGAGGCCGAGCAGCCGGCGCCGCTCCTCGGTGTCGGCCGCGCTCTCGCCGCGCTCGGAGGTGGCCGTCGCGGCGTCGCCCGGCAGCAGTCCGACCGTGCCGAAGACCAGCGCGAGGAGCACCGCGAGCAGGACCGCCCGCTTGAGGACGACGAGGCCGACCCGGGCGAGCAGCCGGACGGGAGCGCGGGTCGGCCGGGCCCTGTCCACCACGGGAGAGGGCCCGGCCGGCGCGGCTGTCTCAGGCGTCAACGGGCCAGCCACGCCTGTTCCAGCTGGACCCTGCCGTAACCGGGGAGCGTGGGCAGCCCGTGGACGGCGGACCCGGCGAGGTCGATGCCGTCGGCCATGCCCCACAGGAGATAGCCGGAGCGGTCGTACTCGATCTTCTGGAGCTCCTTCAGCAGCGCGGTGCGCTCGCCCGCGCCGGCGGTGCCGATGGCCTTCTCGTACGCCGTGTCGAAGGCCTCGTCCTTCCAGCCGGCCTCGTTCTGGCCGCTGTCGGAGACCATGGTCTTGCTGGCGAAGAAGACCACGGAGTCGTTGGTGCCCCAGTAGGTGGTGTAGAGGTCGCCCTTGAGCCAGGTCTTGTCCCAGAAGGTCCCGGACTCCTGCTTGACGACCTTCACCTTCACCCCGGCCTCGCGGACCTGGGTGGCGAAGAGGGTGGCCGACTCGGCGAGGCCGGAGATGTCCTCGGTGGTGTACAGCTCGTACGTCTTGGAGGTGTCGAAGCCCGCCTCCTTCAGCAGTTCCCTGGCCTTGGCGAGGTCGCGGGTGCGCTGCGGGAGGCCCTTGTCGTAGGCGGGGTCGCCGGTGCCGAGGACGTCGTTGGCGACGGTGCCGTAGCCGGAGAGGACCTGCTTGACCATGGCCTCGCGGTCGACGGCCAGGCGCAGCGCCTCACGGACCTTCGCGTCGGCGAACGGGCCGTCGGCGGTGCGCATGACGATGGGCATCGCCATGTCGTTGGGGCGGCGGATCGTCTGGATGTCCCCCCGGCCCTCGGCCGTACGGGCGGCGACGGCGCCGACGTTGGAGGCGACGTCGATCTGGCCCGCGAGCAGGGCACTGGCCATGGCCTGCGGGCTCTCGAAGATCTTCACCTCGATGGCGTCGAGGTACACCTCACCGCCGTACCAGTCCTCGTTGCGGACGAGGCGGGCGTTGCCGCCGCGGAACCAGTCGAGCTTGAAGGGGCCGGTGCCGGGGGCCTTGGCGATGTCCTTGTCGGCGGTGCCCTTCGGTATGACGAAGGTGGTGAGCCTGGTCAGCAGCGGCAGTTCGGCGTTGGCGTAGTCGCAGACCAGGACGACGGTGTCGGTGCCCTCGGCGCTGATGTTCTTCTCCTGGATGCCCGGCAGCCGGGAGGCGCCGGCCGGGGTGGCGCGCAGGCGCTTGAGCGAGAAGACGACGTCCTCGGCGGTGACCGCCGAACCGTCGTGGAACTTCGCGCCCTTGGCGATCGTGAACCGCCACGTCTTCAGGTCGTCGGAGGCTTTCCAGCTCGCCGCGAGCCGGGGCTCGGTGTTGGGCTTGGCGCCGGGGGCGGTCAGTGTGTCGTAGAGCAGGCTGATGATGAGGTAGTCGCTCTCGTTGGCCTGACTGCCGTGAGGGTCACGGGTGATGGCGCCCGCGCGACCCAGCGCGCCGACCCGCAGGGTGCCGCCGGTACGCGGCCGGGCCGAGTCGCCGGTGGCGGACCCGGTCGGCTCCTTGTCGCTTCCGCCCCCGCAGGCGGTCAGCAGGGCGCCCGCGCCGATGGCGCCGCCGACCCAGAGCATGTGACGTCGCGTCAGCTCCACTTGTTCCTCATTTTCCCGCAGTTGGCTGGATAACTGAGCCTTACCTACCCTGTGTCGCGCCTGTACGACAAGACCGCGAACAGTGTGACATAGATCTTTCTTAGGTAAGCCTTCCCTGTTTCCTGTGGACTGGCTATGTTTCCGACGGGCTACCCGAGGCCGCCCCGGACCACCCGGTCCTCTCCGGGGAAGCCTTCTCCGCCATGCCCGTGGACCACTGCACGCGCCCCGCACCGCACCCGCACTGGAACGGACGGATCCCCCATGCCCTCGGGAATCGCCCCCGCACGCCTGCTCGATCCCGACTCGGTGGCCGAACTGACCGCCGCCGCCCGCACCCTCCTCGCCTCGTTCGACGGTTCACCGACCGACCCCGGCCTGCTGGCTCACATCCCCGCCGTCACCGCCTCGTTGAGCGAGCCGATCCGGCACGCCTGCCGCCCCGTCGACACCGCCGACGGCCTGTTCGTCCTGCGCGGGCTGCCCGTCGACGACGCGGCGATCGGTCCCACCCCCGGCCACTGGTCGACCGCCGGGGACGCGGGTGCCGTACACGATGTCGTCCTGCTGCTGCTCTCGACCGTGATGGGCACCCCCATCGCCTGGGAGGGCCAGCAGGACGGCCGGTTCGTGCACAACATCGTGCCCAGTCCCGGCCACGAGGAGGAGCAGACCGGCGCCAGCAGCAGCGTGCTGCTCAGCCCGCACACCGAGGACGCCTTCCACCCCGGCCGCGCCCACCTCCTGGTGCTCGGCTGCATGCGCAACCCCGACTCCGTCGCCACCACGGCAGCCGCCGTCCGCCAGGCCGAACTGTCCGACGGCGACGTGGAGGTGCTCAGCCGTCCCGTTCTCCCGATCCTGCCGGACGACGCCTACGAAAGGGCGCGAGAGTACGAGGGCGAACCGCCGGCCGTACCCACGCTGTGGGCGGCGGAAGACGGTCTGACCCTGCGTTTCGACCCGGCCTACACACCGCTCGACCGGGCGCCCGAGGATCACCGTGCCGCCTACGCCCGCCTGGAGGACGAACTCGCCCGCGTCAGCGTGGCGGTGAGCCTCGATCCCGGTGAGGTCCTGGTCGTGGACAACGACCTGGTCGTCCACGGCCGTGTCCCGTTCACGGCCCGCTACGACGGCACGGACCGTTGGCTGAAACGTTCCTCCGTGCGGGTGCGGGGCCGTCGGACCCGTCCGCCGGCCGAGAAGTCGGAGCACGGATACGGCCAGGCCGCAGTGGAGGCGTTCGCATGACCGACACCGGCACACCCCAGGGGAGCAGCATGGCAGCCGACGACAAGACCCTGCGCGTGCTCAGCACCAGCGACGTGGCCGGCATAGACATCACGCTGCCGGACGTGGTCTCCGTGGTGGAGCAGGCGTACCGCACTCTGGCCGACGGCCGCTCCGACAATCCGCGCAAGCTCACCGTCAAACCGCAGGACGGCCACTCCGTCGCGTACGCGATGCTCGGCCGGGACGGGGTGCGCGGAGTCGTCGCGGTCAAGACCTCGTACAAGTACGGCCTCCACGAGGAGCGCGACAAGCAGCACTACTACACGACGCTGACTCTCTACGACGACGAGACCGGCCTGCCCGTCGCGATGATGGACTGCGGCCGCGTCGGCGCCCTGCGCACCCCGGCGGTCTCCGCGCTCCTCGCCCGTGAACTGGCCGCCCCCGGCAGCCGCAGCGCCCTCGTCATAGGCACCGGCACCCAGGGCCGGCTCGCCCTGCCGTTCCTGCTGACGACCCTGCCGGACCTGGACCGGCTGATGCTCTTCGGCACCCACCCGGACGGCATCCGGGCCGTGCGCGAGCAGTTGCGCGCCCACTTCCCCGACCGCGAGCTGGAGGTCGTGACGGACCTCAGGGCGGCCGCCGGGGACGCGGACGTGGTCCTCGCCACCGCCGGGCCGGGCACCCCGGCGTCCGTCGAGGCCGACTGGCTCAAGCCGGCCGCCCTGTCCGTACTGATCGGCTACGGCATCGCGCCCTCCACCCTGCACAAGGCCGACCGGGTCATCGCCACCAGCGAGGCGCAGATGCGCGTCACCGGCACCGACATGGCCGACGCGGACGGTCAACTCCGCCAGGTCCACGCCGAGTTCCCCGAGGTGCTGGCGGGCCGCGCCGAGGGCCGTACGGACCCCGGGCAGCGGATCTTCGCGTACAACAGCGGGCTGGTCGTCACCGACATCGCCCTCGGCCACCGCTTCGCACAGCTCGCCCTCGCGCAGGGGCTGGGCACGGCGGTGCCGTTGTGGACGTGACCACCGCGCTCTCCTCCCACCTCGCCGAGGAGGTGCGCGCGCTCCTCGCCCCGCCGGGCAGCGCCCTCCTGCACGAGCTGAGCCACGGCCTCGGCGGCCCGTACCACGTGCTGTTCCCGGAGCGGTTCGACGCCAACTCGGCAGCGTTCCGGGAGGCGTTCGCCGAAGCGGGTGTCGACGGGCGGGTCTACTACGCCAAGAAGGCCAACAAGGCCGCCACGTTCGTGGAACGGGCGGCCGTGGCCGGGCTCGGCGTGGACGTGGCGAGCCACGGGGAGCTGCGCGAGGCGCTGGCGGCGGGGGTCCGCGGCACGGACCTGGTCCTCACCGGCCCGGCCAAGGACGACCGACTGCTGCGCGTCGCCGTGCTGCAGGGCGCCCTCGTCGCCGTCGACGCCCTCGACGAACTCGACCGCCTCCTCGCTCTGGCCGCTGAGCTCGGCCGCCCCGCCCAGGTGTTGCTGCGCCGACTGCCGCCCGGGCAGCCGCACAGCCGCTTCGGCCTGGACGACGGCGAGATGGAAACGGCCCTGCGCCGCTGCCGCACCGAGCACGTGGACATGGCGGGGTTCAGCTTCCACCTGTCCGGCTACGACATCCGTGAACGGGCCGATCTGGCCGCCGAGTCGGTACGGCTGTGCACGCGCGCCCGGACCCTGGGGCTGCGGGCCGACCGGGTCAGCGTCGGCGGCGGCTTCGCGGTGGACTACGTGGACGCGGAGAGCTGGAGCCGCTTCCACGAGAGCACCCGCCCCGAGCACTTCCACGCGCACAAGACCTTCTCCGGCTACTACCCGTACCACTCCCCCGTGGCCGGAGCCGCCGCCCTGCGCGCACTGCTCGCGACGACACCGGCGGGCGAGGACCGGAGCCTCGCCGAGCTGCTGCGGACGGCCGGTGTCACCCTGCTCGTCGAGCCGGGCCGGGCGCTGCTGGACCAGGCCGGCTGCACGGTCTTCCGGGTCCAGGGCACCAAGGAACGCGACGGCTACGGCATCCTCACCGTGGACGGCAGCAGCCTCAGCCTGTCCGAGCAGTGGTTCGACAGCGAGTTCCTGCCGGACCCGGTGCTCGTGCCGTACGAGCGGCCGGACCTCGCCGACGCCGGCCCCTACCCCGCCTGTGTGGGCGCCGCCACCTGCCTGGAGTCGGACATGCTGACCTGGCGCAAGATCCCCTTCCCGGTCCGGCCGGCGGCGGGCGATCTGCTGGTGTACCTCAACACGGCGGGCTACCAGATGGACTCCAACGAGTCGCCGTTCCACGAGCTGCCGCTGCCGCCCAAGGTCGTCGTCGACACCCCCTCGTCCGACTCCGGCCGGACCCGGTCCGCCTCCGACTCCGCCCGTCCCCGCTGGCGTCTCGACCGCCACCCGTAGGGAGTTCCCCGCCATGAACCACCACCCCCTGCACCGTCCGGCCATCGTCCGCCAGGTCTCCGAACTCATCGGCGCCACCCCGCTGTTCGAGCTGTGCCGCACCGAGAGCGACGCACGGCTGCTGCTGAAGCTGGAGCAGTTCAACCCGACCGGGACGGCGAAGATACGCATGGCCCGGCAGATGGTGACCGACGCCGAGGAGCGCGGACTGCTGCGCCCCGGCGGCCGGATCATCGAGTCCACCTCCGGCAACACCGGCCTCGGCCTCGCGGTCGTCGCCGCCGAGCGCGGCTACACGTTCACCGCCGTCGTCGACCACCACGCGTCCAAGGACAAGCTGCGCGCCATGCGGGCCATGGGCACGGAACTCGTCTACGTGGCCGACGAGGGCGACGACGAGCTGGCCACGGCGGCTCGCGAGGAGCTGGCGGAGCGGATGGCCGCCGAGTCCGACAACGCGTACTTCACCGAGCAGCACAACAACCACGCCAACGCGGTCGGCTACCACCCGGTGGCCCGGGAGCTCGACGCCGCGCTGGACGGCCGTATCGACGTCCTGATCGGCGCGGTGGGCACCGGCGGCGGGCTGTTCGGCACCGGGGGCGAGCTGCGCAGGACCGTGCCCGGCGTCAGGATCGTCGGCGTCGAGCCGAAGGGCTCCATCGCGTTCGGCCCGCCCGCGCACGATTACCACCAGTCGGGCACCGGTACGCCCGAGGGCGCCACCATCGGTGCCATGGTCGACTACGAACTGCTCGACGAGGGCGCGAAGGTCGGCGACATCGAGGCGTTCGCCACCGCCCGGGCCGTGGCCCGCCGCACCGGGCTGCTGCTCGGCGGCTCGGCGGGCGGGGTGGTGCACGAGGCGCTGACCCGGATGACCTCGCTGGCGCCGGGGACGACTATGGTCGCTCTGATCAACGACGGCGGGGAGAAATACCTGGACACCGTCTTCGACGACGACTGGATGAGCGCCCGCGACCTGCTCGCCCCCGACGTCGAACGCGAGGTGGACGAACTGCTCGCCAAGCTCCGCCGCGTCGCGCCGGAAGCCCGGGGGTAACAGCCCAGGGACACCTGCCCGGTCGTACAGTCCCCGCACCCAGGAACGGAACCGATGCCGCCCGCCCTCGCCCGCCTCCTCGGCGACAGCCGCGCCCTCGCCTCGCTCGCCGTGCCGCTGGCGCTGACCCAGCTCGCCCAGGTCGCCCTCACCACCACCGACACCGTCATGATGGGCCTGCTCGGCACCGAGGCCCTGGCGGCGGGCGGCCTCGCCATGGTGATCTTCAACCAGTTGCGGACCATGGGCGTCGGCATGGTCACCGCCGTCGGCAACCAGGTCGCGGCGGCCGACGCGCGGGCGGAATCCGCCGGGGACGGCTCCGGTGGCCCCGGCAAGGAGGCCGCCGAGGAGGAACTCCGGGACCTCGTCCGGGCGAGCCTGCTCCTTTCGACCCTGGCGGGTCTCGCGGGTGCCGTCCTGATGGTGCTCATCGGGCACGCCGTGATCTGGCTCGGCCAGGACCCGGACGTGGTCGACGCCGCCAAGCCGGTCCTCTACACCATGGCGCCCGGTCTGATCCCCTGCCTGTGGTTCCAGGCGATACGGCAGTTCACCGTCGGCATGCGCCGCCCCCAGGCCCTGCTGCGCATCACCCTCGCCTCGATCGCGGTCAACGCGGGCCTCAACTGGGCCCTCATCCACGGCACCTGGATCTTCCCCGACCTGGGCCTGCCGGGCATCGGCCTGTCCACCAGCCTGGTGTACGCCCTGTCGTGCCTGGCCCTGTACTTCTCCGCCCGGCGCGACGCCCGGCTCGCCCCGGTGCTGTCGCTCGCCATCTGGAAGACCCGCCCGGCCACCCTGCGCCGGCTCACCGGCCTGGGCACGCCGATCGCCGCCACCTACGGCTCCGAGGCGGGCTTCTTCTTCGTCGTCGCGCTCTTCGCGGGCAGCTTCGGCACGGCCGCGCTGGCCGCGCACACCGCCGTCAACCAGCTCGTCTACATCGTCTTCCAGGTCGCCGTCGGCCTCTCCCACGCCGCGTCCATCGGCGTCAGCCGGGAGCTGGCGCTGCACGACCTGGCCGCGGCCCAGCGGCTGAAGAGCACGGCCCTGGCCTGCGCGGCGACTGTGATGGCCATGGTCGGTCTGGTGTACGTGACCCTGCCCGGCCTAATCCTCGCCCCCTTCTTCGACAGCGGTGACGACAGGGCGGTCGAAATCGCCACGCAGCTGCTCCTGGTCGCCGCGGTCCTGCAGTTCTTCGACTGCGCACAGAACATCGGCGTCGGTCTGCTGCGCGGCCTCGACGACACCAAGGGCGGCTTCCGCGTCACCCTCGTCGGCTACTGGCTCGTCGGCCTGCCCGCCGCGGCCCTCCTCGGCCTCGCCATCGGCCTGGACACCCTCGGCATCTGGCTCGGCCTCCTCACCGGCCTCGCCACCACCGCCGTACTCCTCCTGCGCCGCTTCGACCGGGGCCTCGGCCGGCTGCCCCGGTCGACCGAACCGGCGCCGTCCCAGGCCTGATCGCCAAACGCCGGGCCTGAAGGGGGTCATGGCCGACCGTCGGCGCCGATGTGTGGTGACGGCAGCATGTGCGGTGACGGCAGCGTCCCGTGCCCGCGCTCGGGACGATGCGCTGCGCCAAAGTCCCGAACCCGAACGCCCGATGAGACGTTTCCGCAGGTCAGGCGCGCGGACGGTGGGGCGGGTGGGACTCAAACCCACGGCCGACGGATTATGAGTCCTTTGGGGAGCTTGGCGGCCTTTGCCGATCAATGCCAATCTTGGCCGTTTCCCCCGGTCAGACGAGGTTTGGCGCCCCACTCTTCCTCTGCCCTTGTCAGTCTTTTCCGATCCTTGTGTCCAACCAGCGTCCAGAACGCGTCCTGGAAGGACAAGCCCGGCCGACCCAGGGGCCGTCTCCCTCAACTGGGAGACCGGCTCCGAAAGGGTGCACAGCGGATTCCCCTTCCGGATGCACAGAGGCTCCGCCACAACACCTCTCACACTCCCGGCCGCCGCACCGGCACCGGCGGCGATGTCGAGGCCGGCCCCGACGGAGTGAGCGCGACATCCGCGAGATCGATATCGCCCCCCGCTATGACTTTGCCGAACAGCCACACCAGCCGCGTCGCCCGCGCCACCCCCAGGGCTATGGCCACTTCGGCCAACCAGTGTGTCCCGCCCGGGTCCCGCTGCGTCGTGTCGAGGATGATGGCCAGCAGGCACAGCCCTGAGATCACCAGCGTCGCGCTGAGGATGCTCATCCAATTCCGACGGAACTGCGGCCCCTGTACAGGATGTGTGCGCAGCGTGCGCATCCGTTGCCCGGTGGCTGCGGCATACAGGGTGACGGCCGCGGTGATGAAGCTGCCGACGACGGCGGCGACGGTCGCCGTCGCGGTGTAGGCAGCGATCCTCTGTTCCCTGTCGGGCCAGGCCAGCACATCCCCGCCACCTGCGATCTGCACAACCGCCGCATGCACGCCGGTGACCGACAACACGAGGACCCAGTCCACCGTCGGCCGCCCCACCCATCGCCGCCACAGCCAATCCAGCACGTCGGCCCCCAACTCCTGCGCTGCCGCTCAGGTTAGCGGCCGGTACTGACAGGTTTCCTGGAGCGCGCGTTCATGTGTACGGGCCGCGGCGAAGATCGCGTCGACGGCGTAGTGCAGATCGACCGATCGACCGTCGGTGAACGCGATCGGCACTTCGCACTGCGCTGTGATGCGGTGTGCCAGGAAGTCGAGCGGCTCGTATTCCAGGGACTGTCGGTGTGGGTCCCGGATGGCGACCTGGCCGCTGACCGAGCGCACCACACCCGAGGGCCATCGAGCCGCTGCTCGACGGCTCGGACGCTGTTCTTCTGGCTCCGACCGCCGGCGGGAAGACCGAGGCCGCCTCCTTCCCCCTGCTTTCCAAGATGGCGCAGGAGAACTGGACCGGCACCTCGGTGCTGTATGTCTGTCCGCTGAAGGCGATGCTGAACAACCTTCTGCCGCGCCTGGAGACGTACACCTCCTGGCTGGGGCGGACCGCCGCCCTGTGGCACGGAGACGTGTCGCAGCCGCGCCGCAAGAAGATCCTGCGGGACCGGCCGGACGTACTGCTGACCACTCCGGAATCGCTGGAAGCGATGCTCGTCAGCACTAATGTCGATCACCGGGCGTTCCTCTCAGGACTGCAGGCCATCGTCGTCGACGAGGTGCACGCCTTCGCGGGGGACGACCGGGGATGGCACCTGCTGGCCGTGCTCGAGCCTCTGGACCAGGACGGAGGGATGCTCTTCATCGGTCCCGAAGCAGAACGCCGTTTCGGCTACCGACACTTCATGGACCTCACCGCGGTGTTCACCGCGGCTCCGGAATTCACGGTGCTCGCGGGCCGTACAGAGATCGGCACGACCAATCCCGCGCTGCTGACCGAGGAGGTGACGGGTCCTCGGCGCCTCCTCCTCGCCGGACAGAGCTGGCAGGTGACGTACATCGACTGGTCCCGGCGGCGATGCTTCGTCGAACCGGTCGACGGCGGCGGCAAGGCGCGCTGGGGAGGAACTGGTTCCGGCCGGACCGCCTCGTACGAACTAACTCGCGCGGCACGGGAAGTACTCCTCGGCGCCGACCCGCCGGTCGCCCTCACCGGGCGCGCCAAGGCCGCGCTCACCCAGGCACGCGAGAGCAGCTCGGAACTGGTCCACCCCGACGGGACGGTGGTCCTGAGGGGCGGGCGCGACACCAGTGTGCGCTGGTGGACCTGGGCCGGCTACCGGGCCAACGCCACTCTGCCCGCCACACTCACCACGGTCGCCGATCCCCTCCAGAGGCCGACAGACACCTGCATCCGACTTCGCGAGGACGTGACGCCCGCAGAATGGAGGAAGGTCATTTCGGAAGCCGCCGATCAGCTGTGCCTTCCGGCAGTGGATGCGCGTGCGCTGAACGGCCTCAAGTTCAACGCCGCACTGCCGACCCGGCTCGCGGAGGCCACCCTTGCCGCACGGCTCGCGGATCTGGGCGGCGCAACGGCTGCGCTCAGAGGACCGACCAGGTTCACAGTTCTGGGGCAGTGACTTGGGCATCGATCATCGAGGGGCCAACAGGCCGACAACGTGAACCGGCCCCTGAAGATCAGGCTCGTACGTCCCGCTGCTGAACTTCCTTGAGCACTCCGGCCACCGTCACGAAGTCGTTGTCCACGTGGAGAACGGTGTGCCCATGGTGTACAGCTGTCGCACACACCAACAGATCGATCGCCTCAGCCGCCCGATGCTGGCCCCGCTGGGTCAGTTTGTACTGTGCGGTGTCGACCCAACGCCAGGCGTTCTTCGGAACCGGAGAGAGCAAGCAGAGCGCATCCAGTTCCTCCGCGAGCTCATCCCGATGGGACGGGCTGGTTGCCGAGTAGAGAAATTCGGCACGCGTCGGCTCGCAGAGGTGGAACACCCCGGCGGCAATGTGTCCCTCCCAGGGCCGCAACGCACCTGGGGTGCGAAACAAGTGCCACAGAGCCGAGGTGTCCACCAGATACGTGATCACTCGAAGGCCTCACGTCGCGCACGCTTCTCCGCGTCATGCGCCGCCGCGGCCTGCTCGAACTCACCACGTGCACCTCGCGCGGCCAACTTCTCCGCAGCCTCAAGCCGCTTGATCCGCGCCACGTAGTCCCGAAGGGCCGCGTTGACGGTCTCCTTCTTCGTCGTGACGCCCATGAGCCGCATGGCCTCGGCCAGCGCCTCGTCGTCGAGATCAATCTGTGTGACGGACATCGGACACCTCCAACACCCACGATGTATGCACCCAAGATACATCACCAACATTGGCTCGGCCATCGATCACGAACAGACCACGCGAGGGAAGTGCGCCGGATGCCAGGGCGTTTCCATGGGCCGCTTCCCGCCACGGGGCGAGCGGACAGAGACCTGCTCGACGTCGACACGAAATACCGCATAGGCGCCATGCCCGACTTGATTGAAATCGGCGTCCAGAAATTTGTCCAGACGATCATGAAATCATGATCAACACGGTGTCGCCAGGATTCTGAGACTCTCGCCCCGACCAGAGAAGTGCCTGGTCAGAAGATTTCTCCCCGCGTGGCGAGCAGTGGGGCGGGTGGGACTCGAACCCACGGCCGACGGATTATGAGTCCTTTGAGGATCTTGGCGACCCTTGTCGATCAATGCTCACCTTGGCTGTTTTCCCAGGTCAGACGTGGTTTGGCGCCTCAGTCCTTCTCAGCCCTTGTCAGTCTTTTCCGATCCTTGTGTCCAACCTGCGTCCAGAACGCGCCCTGGAAGGACAAGCTCAACCAGCTTCCGAGACGATCGCCCCAGCTCGGGAGTGCGCCTCGAACTCGCCCGCAGCGGATTTCCCTTCCAACGCGCGAAGGCTCCACCCCGGCAGTCGGGGCGGAGCCTCTATGACCGGTGTCGTTGGCCAAGACGTCTGAACAGAGCATAGCCAGCCTTCAGGCTGACCGTTCTTCAGGGGCACACCGCGCTGCTGGGAGGTCGCTCTCGACAGCGAGCTCCCTGCCAGCTCACGGAAGAGTTGCCTCCGCGCAATTCACCTCCGCTCGCGCTGAGAGCAGCGCGAACACGGCGAGATCGGGCCCGTTCTGGGCGGTTCACCTCCGCTCGCACGGAGAGCAGCTGTCCGCCCTGAGCGTGGCCTTCTTCTCGCCCGGCCTCCGCTGGCGCGGAGAGCAGTTGGCGCACGGGCCTTCGTGGATCCGCTCGAACGGTTCACCTCCGCTCGCGCGAAGAGCAGACCCTGCTCCCTCTCTACCTGCCGCGAGGCGTCGGTTCACCTCCGCTTGCGCGGAGAGCACGTCATACCGAGCATGACGGTGGTCTTGCAGGACGGTTCACCTCCGGTTGCGCGGAGAGCACGAGTCCCGCTTCTCGATGATCCTCTCGTCGATCGGTTCACCTCCGCTTGCGCGGAGAGCACAAGATGGTCATCCAGCCCATCGAGGTCCAGGACGGTTCACCTCCGCTTGCGCGGAGAGCACGCCCGGTGACGGCCGCACTCGATGCGCGACAGCGGTTCACCTCCGCTCGCGCGGAGAGCACTGGCCCCGGGCACGGGATCTTGAAGCACGGCGGTTCACCTCTGCTCGTGCAGAGAGCACTTGCCCGTGTACAGATCCTTGAGGGTGATCCTCGGTTCACCTCCGCTCGCGCGGAGAGCACATGCCCGCACCGTATAGGGCATCGCCCACCGTCGGTTCACCTCCGCTTGCGCGGAGAGCACAGAGGCACGGACCCGGCGCCGGGTTCGTTGAACGGTTTATCTCCGCTCGCGCGGAGAGCAGGCCGTCGGTGTCCTCCGAATTCAGCCCGACACCGGTTCACCTCCGCTCGCGCGGAGAGCACGTGGCGCTCCACGCCCACGCTGCGGCAGTCGTCGGTTCACCTCCGCTCACGCAGAGAGCACTGGCCCCAAGCACGGGATCTTGAAGCACGGCGGTTCACCTCCGCTCGCGCGGAGAGCACATCGTCCGCTCGAAGCCAGCGACCTCGTCCTGCGGTTCACCTCCGCTTGTGCGGAGACCACGTGATCTTCACCAGGTCGTTGGTGATCGGCTCCGATTCACCTCCGCTTTCGCGGGGAGCACAGCTGGTAGTTCGTCACCTGCTCGTGCCGGCCCGGTTCACCTCCGCTTGCACGGAGCACGACACCCAGGACGAACCCAACCTCCAGGACGCCGGTTCACCTCCGCTCGCGCGGAGAGCACGGGTGGTCGGCGCCGGGCCAGTACAGGGCCTTCGGTTCACCTCCGCTCGCGCGAAGAGCACGTCGATGTCGACGCCCCAGAATCCGAGGAACGCTGTTCACCTCCGCTCGCGCAGAGAACACACCCGCCGCATCACCACCGGCGAAGCCCACCGCGTTCACCTTCGCTTGCGCAGAGAGCACACGTCGAGATCCGGAGCGTCGTACAGCCGGAACGGTTTACCTCCGCTTGCGCGGAGAGCAGTGTGTCCCGTCGTCTAGGTCGCGTGTGGGCAGCGGTTCACCTCCACTCGCGCGGAGAGCAGTTCTTCGGCGTCCACTTCGTGACCGTCCCGTACGGCTCACCTCCGCTTGCGCGGAGAGCACCCTCCTCCGCCCTTCGGAAATTTGGCGTGGACCGGTTCACCTCCGCTCGCGCGGAGAGCACCATGCGATGGCGTCCTCGGTGCTGCGAGGGTTCGGTTCACCTCCGCTCGCGCGGAGATCAGTTCCTCGACCAGATCTTCCCCGAGGCCCTCAACGGTCAACCTCCGCTTGCGCGGAAAGCAGGAGCGCCGCCTGGCCGTAGTCGGCCAGATCTCCGGTTCACCTCCGCTCGCGCGGAGAGCAGGCGACGGGCGCGAACAGGACCCACCAATACCGCGGTTCACCTCCTCTCGCGCAGAGAGCAGGTTGCGACCTGCTGAGCCATCAGCCGTTCCGCCGGTTCACCTCCGCTCGCTCGCGGAGAGCAGTTCGTCGCCAGCACGACAGGCACTATCACCGTCGGTTCACCTCGGCTCGCGCGGAGGGCAGGACTCCTCGTCGATTTCGAGGATCTCTTCCATCGGTTCACCTCCGCTCGCACGGAGAGCAGTCCGACGTCCCCGGCAGCCCCACCACACCCGACGGTTCACCTCCGCTCGCACGGAGAGCAGTCCGCTTGACCGCAGGTCAACGCAGTGTCACGCGGTTCACCTCCGCTCTCGCGCAGAGCAGTACCTCGCCGCGGCCCCGCCCGTCGTCCCCACCGGTTCACCTCCGCTCGCACGGAGAGCAGCACGCCGCCGCCAGTTCGACACAGGTCGTGGACGGTTCACCTCCGCTCGCACGGAGAGCAGTCTGCTCGGGCATGGTGTCGGTCATCGTTCTCCGGTTCACCTCCGCTCGCACGGAGAGCAGGCGCCCTCGACTACCTGCAGACGACTCTCTCTCGGTTCACCTCCGTTCGCACGGAGAGCAGCGGCTCGTACGCCGGACCCGCAGGACCGACCACGGTGTCGGCGACGCTTGAAATGTGAGCCGATCATGCGAATCCGCCTTCACCTCCGCCCGCGCGGAGAGCAGGACATCGGCGCCACCCTTACCCAGATGGGCTACGGTTCACCTCCGCTCGCGCGGAGAGCAGGCCTGCGAGGGTCTCCTCGGTGGCCCCGTACGCGGTTCACCTCCGCAGGCGCGGAGAGCAGGCCAACGGCCGAGACTGCCGCAGCATCCCGATTGGTTCACCTCCGCTCGCGCGGAGAGCAGCAACTCGTCTGCGGCAACACCATGTTCGACGCCGGTTCACCTCCGCTCGCGCGGAGAGCAGTTGGCCCTCCAGCCGGCCGCCGACCGGTCGGCCGGTTCACCTCCGCTCGCGCGGAGAGCGGTCACGTCCCTTGTCGTGGTGTAGCCGATCACGACCTGTCGCCGCCATGGCTGCCCGGCAGTCATCGCCGCTCCCGGCTCCGTGAGGCCCAACAGAGCGCACCTCGATTCACCTCCGCTCGCGCGGAGAGCAGGCCTTGGTGAAGGACCTCGCCTCGGGGGACAGCGGTTCACCTCCGCTCGCGCGGAGAGCAGGCGCGCAGCGCATGGGGCACTTTCGTGCATAGCGGTTCACCTCCGCTCGCGCGGAGAGCACTCCACGAACTCCCCGAAGGCCTTCCCGCCCTCCGGATCACCTCCGCTCAGGCGGAGAGCAGCCCAGGACCGCGTACGTCATCAGCATGTTCTGCGGTTCACCTCCGCTCGCGCAGAGAGCAGAGCAACACGGTGTGGATCGCGAACCTCGACACCGGTTCACCTCCGCTCGCGCGGAGAGCAGCCCACGTTGAACTGACTGGAGTCGCGGTCCCGCGGTTCACCTCCGCTCGCGCGGAGAGCAGGCCTCCGTGTACGAGCGCACGATCCCCGCCCGCGGTTCACCTCCGCTCGCGCGGAGAGCAGGGCCTCGCCGTGATTGTGAACTGGACGGTGATCGGTTCACCTCCGCTCGCGCGGAGAGCAGGACTGGTCGGGGCGTACGGCGTAGCGGCCGAACGGTTCACCTCCGCTCGCGCGGAGAGCAGCGGGTGACCCGCTTGGGCGTGGTCACCACGGACGGTTCACCTCCGCTCACGCGGAGAGCAGACGCGCATCGAGTTCTACACCGGCCTGGCCGTCGGTTCACCTCCGCTCACGCGGAGAGCAGGGCATCCGCAGCATCTCGCCGATGCCTTTGCGCGGCTCACCTCCGCTCGCGCGGGGAGCAGTCGGTTCAGGGCGGGGCAGCGGGACTTGAGGACGGTTCACCTCCGCTCGCGCGGAGAGCAGACTTGCTGACCTGGGCTTCTTGAGGCACCTGGCAAGTTCTTTATGGCGTGCGGATGGGCTCTCTCTGGGTCGGCTAGATATCACGTCAACTGTGGCCCACTGGTGTGGAGTTTACGTTTCCGTCTTGGTTGTCTCTGATCTTCGCGTCGAAGTGGGGGCGCATTGTCAGTAGGGCCTACTCCCCGTTGGACCTCTCCGCGCGAGCCGAGATGATCCATTTGAGCGCGTTCGCCGAAGCCGCCGCCTGCCACACACCGACAGTAACCGGGCATCGGAACACAGCCAGGTACCGGCGGCCCGTAACCCGAGCAGCTGGACGAGGCGCGTCGTCGACCGTCCCGACGTCCTGACCGCATGAACCACGCGGCACCCCACGAGAGGACCGAGTGCTGGCCCGGAGCCGTTTCCTCTTGGGGCAGTTCCTGGTCCCACCGCGACGCGCACTCTCGCGTGCCGCGAACCCAGACGACCGCCACATCCGAACTGGTCGCCCCACCTGCACCGGCCGGAGCGCAGACCCGTCGACGGCCCTGCCCTCGTTCCCCGGCGGATCACGCCGCTCGCGCGGAGAGCAGTGGGCATCACCGGCGTACAGGTCGGCCCGACCGGTTCACCTCCGCTCCCGCAGAGAGCAGCATTTCGGCTGGAAGGAGGCCCGGGTGGGCAACGGTTCACCTCCGCTCGCGCAGAGCACCCGCGCTCCCGTTGGCTCGCCGTTCCCGACGACGGTTCAGCTCCGCTCGCGCGGAGACCAGGAGCACCTGTTCGGCGTGCCCTGCGCGGAGCTCGGTTCACCTCCGCTCGCGCGGAGAGCAGCGGCCCCCTCCCGAGACGACATCGTGAGGGCACGGTTCACCTCCGCTCACGCGGAGAGCAGACGCACGAGCCGTTCTCGCCGCTGTAGCTACTCGGTTGACCTCCGCTCCCGCGGAGAACACATCATCGAGCAGGGCATCTCGGCCGTGGTGTTCGGATCACCTCCGCTCGCGCGGAGAGCAGTGGTCCTGGGCGATCGACGCCTGGTAGGCGTTCGGTTCACCTCCGCTCGCGCGGAGAGCAGGCCCAGCGTTTGGTCTGGTTCGTGCGGTCGCTCGGTTCACCTCCGCTCGCGCGGAGATCAGGAGATGACCTGGCCGACGCCGCCACCTGCGGTCGGTGCACCTCCGCTCACGCAGAGACCAAGGCGTAACCTTGTTGGTCGTGATCGTGATCGACGGTTTACCCTCCGCTCGCGCGGAGAGCAGCTGGCCACGCTGATCGCCGGCCTCAAGGGCGCCGGTTCACCTCCGTTCGCGCGGAGAGCAGGCGATCCCGCCGCAGGTCAGCGTCACGATCACCGGTTCACCTCCGCTTGCGCAGAGAGCAGCGATTCACCTTGTCAGAACGTCCCTGACGAACGGTTCACCCCTGCTCGCGCGGAGAGCAGGCCGCGCCAATGTCCGGCCGCCACGTCGGCCGCGGTTCACCTGGGCTCGCGCGGAGAACAGTTGTCCAAGTCGTCGACCTCGAAGGCGAAGTACGGTTTTACCTCCGCTCGCGCGGAGAGCAGCTGATCATCTTGTACTGGGACGAGATCAAGGCCGGTTCACCTCCGCTCGCGCGGAGAGCGGAACGTCTGGGCGATCAGCCTGTGCCGGCAATCGGTTCACCTCCGCTCGCGCGGCAGATCAAGTGGCTGTTCGCCCCGGAGCGCGACACCGGTTCACCTCCGCTCTCGCGGAGAGCAGACACATGAGCCGTTCTCGCCGCTGTAGCTACTCGGTTGACCTCCACTCGCGCGGAGAACAGACCGCCGGCATCACCGCCGACCGCCACATGGACGGTTCACCTCCGCTCGCGCGGAGAACAGTCCCACAGTGTGGTGTCGGTTGCCGCAGGCCACGGTTCACCTCCGCTACGGCGGAGAGCAGTGCGCCGCAGTCGTCGGCCCTGGGGGCCCTCCGGTTCACCCCCACTCGCGCGGAGAGCAGGACCACCGGCCTCCGTCGCCCGGCATGCAGTGCGGTTCACCTCCGCTCGCGCGGAGAGCAGAACCGCAGGCCGGACGTCGTCGTACAGGTCCTCGGTTCACCTCCGCTCGCACGGAGAGCAGTCCAGGATGGACTCGGGGCCCTTGGACAGCGTCGGTTCACCTCCGCTTGCGCGGAGAGCAGACGATCCACCCCTCACCCGGCACCGTCAAGTGCGGTTCACCTCCGCTCGCGCGGAGAGCAGTACGGCAACGGCGGCTCGGCCGCCAACTACTACGTTTCACCTCCGCTCGCACCGAGAGCAGGTTGCGGACCAGGTGAAGGCTTGGACGTCGGCGGTTTACCTCGGCTCGCGCGGAGAGCAGGACAGCGCCGTGTCGATCGCCTCGACGTGCTGCGGTTCACGTCCGCTCGCGCGGAGAGCAGTCCTCGATTGCGTCGACCAGGACACCGCCGAGCGGTTCACCTCCGCTCGCGCGGAGAGCAGGCCTGCGGTGGCGTCACCAGCACCTCAAAGCCCGGTTCACCTCCACTCGCACGGAGAGCAGGTCGGTCAGTTCAGCTCGGCAACACTCGCGGCCGGTTCACCTCCGCTCACGCGGAGAGCAGACGACGATCGTGTCCGCCGCGTGCCCGGTCTCCGGTTCACCTCCGTTCACACAGAGAGCAGTTGAGCATCACCGCCGCCATCGTTGGAATGAACGGTTCACCTCCGCTCGCAGGGAGAGACGGGTGAAGCAAATCCCCGGCTGAATCTACAACGCCGGTTCACCTCCGCTCGCACGGAAAGCAGGCCCCGTAGGACGGGGGAAAGGCCCGGCTGCCTGGATCACCTCCGCTCACGCGGAGAGCAGTCCCCCCATCTACCTTCAGCTTTCCCTCTTCCGGTTCACCTCCGCTCGCGCGGAGAGCAGTCGGTGACGTCGTACCGGTCCTGGATGCCGAGCGGTTCACCTCCGCTCACGCGGAGAACAGGCGCAGACCCGCATGGACAACCTGATCGGCGACGGTTTACCTCCGCTCACGCGGAAAGCAGACGCACGAGCCGTTCTCACCGCTGTAGCTACTCGGTTGACCTCCGCTCTCGCGGAGAACACATCATCGAGCAGGGCATCTCGGCCGTGGTGGTCGGTTCACCTCCACTCGCGCGGAGAGCAGGGGGTCTCGTTGCCCGCATACCGCCACGCCTGCGGTTCACCTTCGCTCGCAGAGAGCAGGTGTGCTGCACCTCAACGATGCTGCGGATCTGCGGTTCACCTCCGCTGGCGCGGAGAGCAGTCGGTTCCCACGGCGTTGACCTGTCGGGCGAACGGTTCACCTCCGCTGGCGTGGAGAGCAGTGCATGACCTTGTACCCGAAGCTCTCCAGGATCGGTTCACCTCCGCTGGCGCGGAGAGCAGCACTCGGCGACGTACTGCCGGTTGTCCGGGCCCGGTTCACCTCCGCTGGCGCGGAGAGCAGGCCACCCTGCGGCACCCAACCAGATCGTGTTCGGTTCACCTCCGCTCGCGCGGAGAGCAGTGGATCATCAGCACTCGACCGGTGTCAGCGGCCGGTTCACCTCCGCTCACGCGGAGAGCAGGACTTCGGCCTCGGGCCGGGCGCCGAGAACGGCGGTTCACCTCCGCTCGCGCGGAGAGCAGAGCTACACCACCACGTACGCCGGCCTGCACTACGGTTCACCTCCGCTCGCGCGGAGAGCAGTCGATCCCCAGTGGGACCGGGACATCCACGGCTGTTCGCCTCCCGCTCGCGCGGAGAGCAAAGATTGGCTGGGCTTGCGGCCCGAGAGGGTCGTCGGTTCACCTCCGCTCGCGCAGAGAGACAGGTGATGCCGACGCAGAAGGACGAGTTGCCGTTCGGTTCACCTCTGCTCACGCGGAGGGCAGTTCAACGCGTCCACCAGGCCCGCCAGCCCCTGGGGTTCGCCCTCGCCTGTGTGAAGACCAGGTGGAATCGAAGACTGATGTGATGTCCACCCACGGGTCACCTCCGCTTACAAGGAAGGGCTGAGACCGGCTGAAGATCGTCAGGGCGGCGCTTCACGATGCCACCCGAGCCTTGCCGGGCTGCGCCTCGACTCTGCCCATGCGGCTGCATCAAGGCGCGTTCCTTGCCGGGGCGATACTGAGGAGGCCGCAGCCGTAGGCCTTACCGCGGCCGATACCTTCCGTGATTTTTTGGCGGAGGAGGTCGGGGCTGATGATGATGGCGGTGCCATCGAAGCGGATGCGGTTGTGGCGGATGCGTTGCTCCTGGCTTCCGCTGTTGGGCGTTCGTACGGCACGTGCTGCCTCAAGAGCCTGGGAGTGGTTCGTGAGCGGTTTGAGTCCGGCGTTGTCGGCTTGCCGCGTCCACCATTCGTCAGCGTCCTCGCCGGCAAGCGGTATGGCGGCCGGGAGGTTGTAGCGGGCGCGAGTGGTAGCGCCGGGTTTGCGGACAGGGCTGGCGGTGCACCGGTAGCGGATGGTCAGGCCGGTCTTTAGGGCTTCCAGGAGGGGATCGAGAGGGCGTGTGAGAGCTGTGCCGTATCCGTCGGGGAGGCGGGTGAGGTCAGGTTCGTGGCTGCTCTGCAGGAGGATGTGTTGACCATCCGAGGTGTCCTCAATGCGGAAGAGAACGCCGAAGCGGGCGCGCGGGTCGGGTTCAGCATGGTTGGGGTAGAGGGACATCAGACGGCGGTGAAGGCCCATGGCAGTGTTGGCTCCCCGGAGGTCGCGCCGTGCTTCACGACTGTGCATGTCAGGGACGATGCGGGTGAGCCAGAGAGTCATGCTGCCAATCTTTCGATGAGGGAGATGCGTCGTGAGGATGGTGATCCGGGCCCGCTGTCAGCTCTTCGAGAATCTCGCCGTGTCGCAGCGGATCTGATCGTCTAGCTGAATCTCGGAGTATCGCAGCGTCACGGAGCCAAGGGTTCGTGATGTGCCAGCATCGCGGTGATGAGAGGAACGTGGCTGATGTGTACCGCGCGGGGCGCGTACCGTCGTTCCTGCTCGCTGAAGGTGATCGGGTGGTCGTGACGCAGCTCGACGTCCAGCATGCTGGGGTCGGCGTCCACCACGGTGCGTAGCCACGGCACAGCCTCGTCTTCGGCTTTCGTCCGCGCGCGGTGTCTGGCACGTGGCTGGTTCTCCAACCAGGGGTGGCTGGCGAGTGCCTCTTCGAGTGATTGATCGGTGATAGCTGGCGGCTCCCGGTCTCCGCTGCTGACAATCGGGCGGGCGGGTACGAATGCCTTGCGTCCGAAGTACAGCGGCCAGCGCGGGTGCAGAAGGGCATGGTGCAGGCGGCGAAGGCTTTCCTCGTCGTGTGTTTCGAGGGCGCAGAGGAAGAGGGCGTCGGCTAGGTAGTACCGCTTGGTGACGACCGTCCGATGGTTTTTTCCCTCAGTGTTGGGGACGTTCTGCACGGTGTGGAAGTCTTCTTCGACGATGCCTTCCCGGTCGACGCGGACGCCCATGCGCAGCTGGGCAAGTTCGGAGATGGATTGTTCGTCGTCACGAGCTACTCCGAGGGCTGCGGAGAGTAGGCCTACCACGCCTGATTTTGTGGGCTCGGTTCCCGTGTCGCGGCGGGCGAATTTCGACCGGGTTCCCCAGGACTGCATGGGTGCGTCGAAGCACATGAGCAGGGTGGGCACGCCTTTGTCAGCCCTTCGTCGCGGTGAGCAGCCGGGTCACGAAGTCGTCGAGGTTTGAGGCGATCTCGTCGTCGGGGAAGTCTCCTGGATTTCCGTCGATAGAGGCGAAAACGGTGTGACGGATCTGGCTGGCGCCGTAGAAGCTGCGGATCTGCTGGTAGTGGTTGGCCAGCCGATGGGTGGATTCGGCCATTAGGTCCGGGACGTCGGTGACGGGGCTGAGGAATGCGTTGGCCAAGTTCCAGGCGCCGTCTTCCCGGACGATGCCGAGCAGAGTTTGCGGGGGCGTTCGGGCGGCCATGGAGTTCTGTTTTCCGGCGGGGACGGCGTGGATGAAGGACAGTAGCCAGGCTCGGGCTGCGCGGGCGGCGAGGTCGGTATCGCCTGCCAGGTTCTTGTGTAGCTGTTCCAGGTCGAGGTTTACATAGCGGTAGAAGCAGGCGGTGTTGAAGTCGACGGTGCCGATCATGTCTGCGGCAGGTTCGGCGTCCGGTCGTAGGTCGTCGAGGGCCGTGTAGTAGTCGAATTCGTTGACCACGGCGTGGGTGGACAGGGCGTGGGCAACTTGGGAGGCGGCGTTGACGTTGAAGTCGGTGTTGTCTGCGATCATCCGGCCGAACAGGGCGATGTCTGCGGCGCGGCTACCGTCCAGGATGAGTTGGGCTGCTTCCTGGGCCTCCTTGCTGAGCTTGGGCTTTGCCGGTTTGGTTGCGCCGGCCTTACGGGGTGTCTTCTCGTCCTTTTCTTTCTTCTTCTTGGCAGCGGCCACCGCTTCGGCCAGGGCCTCCCACCGCTGGTCGCTGTAGTCGGCGAGTCGCTGCTGTGCTGTGTGGCCGACGAAGAGCAGGTATTCCGTCAGTCCGGTGCTGGCATGGGGTTTGAACCTCAGCTCTTCCAGAGCGGCTTGGCAGATCTCTCGGGACTGGTCTTCCGGTCGGCCGCGTTCTGCCAGCAGAGTGGCGGCTCCGTCGCGCAGTCGCTTCGTGCGGACGCCCTTATCGCTCTCTTCCAGTCCGTGCCGGGTGAACAGGTTTCTGGCGGCTCGTTTGAGGGACTGGCTGGAGATGCGGGCTCGGGTGTAGCCGCCGAAGCGGGCGGTCTTGGGCTGTCCGAGGTCGTCGCGGTTGAGGTTGCTGACGGGAAACGACTGCAGTAGGTGCAGTTCGATGAGCACTGTTGTCTCCAGATCAGGTGGTTGCCGGGGTGGTGCTGACGGTGTCTGCGTCATGGGACACACTGCTGACGGCCCTGCTGGTGCGGTGGTAGTCGCGAGCCCAGGTCAGACGGATGCGCTGACGGCGGTCGGCGTTGAGACCGCGAGGGTCGTCGGCGAGGAGTTCCGTCAGCTCGTCGAGGAGGCGGTAGAAGTCGAGCGGCACGCCTCCGGTGCGTAGCAGTTGGAGTGCTTGGCGCAGGTAGTGGGGCATTGCCTGCTCTTCGACGGATACGAGTTGGGTGAAGCGCCGTTTGACGGAGTCGCCGCGTTCTTTGGCAAGGCGTCCCATGGCGGCTCCGAGGGAGGACTTACGGTCGTGTTCTTGAGGCCGGGTCTGCGGGTGCAGGGCGAAGAGGCCGGCGGTCAGGAGCCAGATGTGCTGCTCGGCCTCCGGCGGGTCGAAGTCGAACACGAGGTCGTAGGCGTCGGCCTCCTGCCGGGCTCCGGTGAAGCAGCGGCGCAGCAGGGCCATGGCCTGTCTGGCTTGGGCGGCGGCGTGTTTGTTGTCCGATGCCATGTCACGGTGCAGCCGGTAAAGATATGTCACGAAATCGCCGCGTCGTTGGTGGACGGTGGCCCGGTTTGCGGAGCGGTCAGGAGTCGCGTTCATTCGGTGTCCTCCGGAGGTGCGGTGTATCGGGCCAGGCCACCGCGGAAGATGTGCTGCAGGCGTCTGCATGCTTCTTGGAAGTCGTCGAAGTGGGCGCCGGCTGCCACGAGGGAGCGATCGCGTCGTGGAGTGCCCTGGAGCCATTGCCAGGCGGCCTGTTCAGCCAGTTGTGAGGCCGTCCTGCCCCATCGTTCGGCAGCCGCGGTTTCGGTTCCGATGCCGCGTACAGCTTCGCCGAGTTCGCGGAGGAATTGAGCGAAGGGTGCTTCCAGGCGTGGCCAGTACCTGATTTCCAGGTCGGTTGGCAGCTGTTCTTGTTGCTTCTTTAGCTCGGATTTGAATTCGCTTCGGTAGCTGCGTTGCATGGTTTGCAGGGCCTCACCGAGGTCGTTGGCCAGAGAGACTGCGTATCCGATTACGTGGCCGACGCGGGCGTTTTCAGTGCGGAGCAGCGCGACTGGTGCGGGGACGGCTTCTTCGTTCCAGGCGTAGGTGTCGCCTCCTTGGTCGCCCAGCTGTTGTCCGAAGACACGCAGGGTGTACACAGTGTCCTCGGGGATGAGGCCGTCTTCGACGAGTTCGGCGATGTGTTCCAGTGCGGCTGGGCGCCGGCGTTCGGGCTCTTGGGCGGGAAGCGGTCCGTTCGCCCGTTGCCGTGCCTTCCAGGTGTTCCACCAGCGTGGATCGGCGGCGAGCAGGAGTTCTTGGCTGTGCTGCCAGATGCCGCGCAGTTGATCGAGGCTGACGGGCCGGAGCGTGCCCTGTTTATTCCCCTTCAGCCAGGGGCGGCGATAGGCGGCCATGGCTTCGACGTCGGCCAGATCGCCCTTGAAGTTCGTGCCAGGGGTCAGAACTACACCGTTCACCATGGTGTGGTCACCGACCTGTGTGGTGGACAGCAGGATGCGGCGAGACGGCCAGGTGAGCAGGTCGGTCCAGCCTTGGGCGGAGCGGGTGTCCGGCTCGGGATCAGGAGGCAGCGGCGTCTCCCATACTGGCCGGTCCTGTGGAGTGGTGCGCGGTGGAAGTTCGGCTTCAGGGTTGTACAACAGCAGGTTCAGGAGCAGCGTTTCATGGAGTGAGTGGCCCTCGACCAGCACGCAGGCGTAGCGGTTTCCGAGCCCGCCTTCGGAATGGCGAACCGTGCGATAGGGCTGTTTGGTGCCGGAGGTGTCGTAGGCCTGCGTGGTGATCAGCCAGCGTGCAGCCTCGGCCGGCTCCAGCAGAGGGCGCTGATCTGCGGTTGTCTGGTCGAACAGGGTGCGGTTGCTGCCGGTGGCGCGGTAGGCCACCAACTTGGCTGTGGTGCCAGGGTTGTTGTCCAGAGCCGGGCACTGGAAGAACGGCTCCTGTGGATGGAACAGGTCGAAGCGGTGGCCATGTTCGTCGTGGTAGTCGGAGAGCTGCCGCTCAGGCAGGCCGTGTTCGGCCGTCCACAGCTCAGCCCAGCGTTCCGCGTCGACAGGTTGATATGCACGGTGGGCCAGGGCCAACAAAGTCCGGTGCAAGGCTGCGGTCATCGTTGGTGTCGCGCCCACGAGACGGCGGTACTTGCGGGCGCTGCGCATCGCGCCGAGGAGTCCGACCTCCTCCATGGTGCCGTCCAGCCGCAGAAGCGGAAGCCACGGCTCCGTCAGCAGGTTGAATCCCAACCCGACATCCCCTCCCCAACGATCAGCGGGCGAGGATCGAGTCTTGCAGACGCCACTGACAGTGGGCCCGCGTTTCGTACAGGCGGATCAACTAGGCGTAGTCTCTTCGGTTTCAACCCATAGCCCGGTGCCAGCCTGGTAGCCCAGACGTATCCCGGCGATGTGAGTCACTCCGTTCTCCAGCGCCAGAAGCCGGGCACGCCGCAGCCACGGGGACGCCTGGAACAACGGCGGGACAGGTGAGCGGAGCAGAGCATCGATCACCGCGTAGGGGACGTCTTCAGCCGTGTCCAGGCGCAGCATCGAACTCCGCAACCGGTGCACTGCATGTTCGTCGCCGCCGGATGGATCAGCGAGGTCCAACGGCTCGCCTCCTTCAAGAGCAGCGACCAGATCACCACCCGGCACACTGTGCACGAGAACAACGTCCACTCCGGCTCGCTCCTGGAACGCGCCGACCGACAGGTGCAACGCGGCGGATTCGTCATCCAGGGTCATGTCATCCTCGATCATCATCGCGCTGGTAGTTCTGCTCACGGGTCTGGCGGGCGCTGGCGGATCGGGCAGTGAGCTCCCAGAGCTGGACGTCGTCCCGCGGCTGCGGAAGCCTCACCGCCCAGGCACCCTCCTCATGGCGCGCAATGCTCTTGTGCAGCTGCTCCGTGGCGTCAGTCCACTGCTTGACCCAGCCGTCCGGGTACGGCAGCGCGTCATCGTTGCCGTAGACAGCGTCCACGAGTTCCTGCACTTCGTCCGGACAGCTCACCTGTGTACGCGTACGGAGCAGTGCCCAGGTCCGCAGCAACACTGCCTCGGCATACACCCGCGTCGTATACGGCGGGAAGGCGACCTTTGTCCGACGGTCCTCGACTCCCGTCAGGGCCAACAGCAGCGGCGGCCGGTCCTCACCGCGCTGGTGCCGCTGAATCCTTCCCATACGCTGAATCAGGCTGTCCACTGGAGCCAGCGCAGAGACCATCACGTCGAAGTCCGCGTCCAGTCCCTGCTCCAGCAACTGCGTGCCGACCACGATCGCGCGGGTGGGCCGATCGGAGGGCCCCTCACTGTGAGGCCGGCCGAACTTCGTCCGGATCGCCGCCTCGACCCGGGCCCGCTCTCCCTGGGCCAGCCGACCATGGAGCAGGAAGACCTCCGGGCGCTCGTCCTGCGGTAGGTCCTTCACGTGACTCAAGATCTGCTCGTATGCGCTGACGGCGTGGCGTACGACGTTGTGGACAACCGCCACACATCGCCTCTGCTCGGCCTGCTCCAGGGCCCAGGCGACATGATCGCCAAACGGGATGTGCTTCAGTTGAACAACGCGCCCCTGGTTCAACCGCGACGGCTCGACCACGATCTCCGCGGGCTCGCTGCCCGATGCGTCTGCCCACGTCACTCGCGGATAGCCGGGCACACCAGACACAGAGGGTGCCGCGTCGGGGCGTCGGCCCAACGCACCCGCCTGCCAGCTTCGCACCAGCTCCTTCTGCCGGCGCTCAGGCAAGGTCGCCGACAGCAGCACTACCGGAACGCCGAGCTTGCCCAGCCACCACAGCAGACGATCCATCAGTGTCGACATGTGTACGTCGTAGCCGTGCACTTCGTCGAAGACCACCGCTTTCCCCGACAGACCCAGCAGACGCACGAAGACATGGCTGGAGCGAAGGGCCGCCATCAGGACCTGGTCGACGGTGCCCACCCCCAACGGCGCCAACAGCCCTCTCTTGTGGGTGAACCACTCCCGGGCCTCACCGTCTCCATCACCTGGCCCATCGACGTCGACACCCTGAGGACGCAACGGTTTAGCTGGCTCTTGGAGAGGTGCCCGGCCCTTGAGGTAGTCGGCTGCCGCCGAATGCAGCAGCCGGATCCGGGATGCACCGCCTAGACGTTCGAGGAGCTGAGCGGCCACGTCGAATGCCTGATTGCTAGTGACACGCGATGGCATCGCCACGTAGAACCCGCTCAAACCGAGGGAACGCACCAGGGTCGCTGCCGCTTGCAGAGCGGCCTTGGTCTTGCCCTCGCCTGTCGGGGCGGAGACAACAATGATGCCTGGGCCCCGCAGGCGGGAGGTCACGGCTTCAATCGCCTCCTGAACCGGATGCGGCTCGCTCTCTTCCGGGAACAACGAGCGAAAACCGGTGTCCTGAGGGGGAAGCCACGGTGCCCACGCAAGCCTGCCGACTCGCTCCGCCTCGGCCTTTCGCACGTCCCTGACATACGTGTCGAGATCCACGTCCGCTCCGGCGTAGGTACTCACCGGCCTGGACGAGGCGATCCAGTCACTTACCGATGTCAAGCCGGCGAGCGCCACCACCGACTCGGGGCTGAATCGCACCTCGCGCCAGGAGAGTTCGTCCGGTTTCGGCAATCCCCAGAGTTGCAGCGTTTTCCGCACCAACGCTTCGCAGCCAGCTGCCCACCGGGCGCCACCGTGATCGCCCACCGCGTGGCGCGCCTGCCGCACCGAAGCCGCAAGCGGGATGACACCGTGATGCCCCCCGAGCGCCCACGCCACCGTGCGTGCGGTGGCCGGCGTCGCACCCCAACTCCACAGAATCCGCTGCCAGTGCACCGCGGTCAACACCCCGTGATGGCAGTCCGTACGCGTCCCTTGCGGCCGCCACTGCGTCAGCCGCCGGATATCGGCTGCCGCGGCCGGACCCATGGCAAGCGAGGCAATATCCTCACGCAACGCCTGAAATGTGGGCGCATACTTCCCCAGGTCATGCAGCCCGCACAGCACCGCGATCCAGCCACGCGGTTCGCCAAGCGGAGCAAACGCCTTCTCCAACTCCGCACGACACCGCGGTCCGACCAACACATCCATGAGCAGCTCGGCCACCGCAGCGGTATCCAGGGCATGACAGATCAAGGGATGAGGGACAGAACCGCCTCCAGCCTTTCCCCACGGTGCCCGTACGCAAAGCCATGGATCATCCTGAGCTCTTGCCACATGACCATCCAACCCCACCAACTGAGCATCGAGCCATCATGTCCAGGGGAATCAGACACCACTGCAGATCCGGAACCAAGCAGCTCTCTGCACAAATAGAGGGAGGTCGCAATCCCGACTCGGTTCGGGCCAGACTGCTGCGCGAGCGGAGGTGAACCGTGGTAGACGGTGTTCCCAGCAGTGTCCGACTACTGCTCTCTGCCCGAACGGAGGTGATTCGGACCAGCCGTAGACGTTGGCGACGAAGGCGAGGTTCTCTCTCCGAGCGAGCGGAGGTTATCCGCAGGTGTCGCCGTACAGGTCGGGGTTGTCCATGTTCTCTCCACGCGAGCGGAGGTGGCCCTTGCCTGGAGTTCCCCTTCAACCGGGAGCGGGAGTGCTCTCCACGCCAGCGGAGGTGATCCGAGCCCCGTTTGGATCTACAAGGCCTTCCTCAAGTGCTTTCCGCGCGAGCGGAGGTGAGCCGCCGACTCATGGATCGGCGTCACCACCTGGTCCCTGCTCTCTGCGCGAGCGGAGGTAAACCGCAGATGCGCAGCATCGTCGAGGCGCTGCACACCTGCTCTCTGCGCGAGCGGAGGTGGACCGTCGGAAGAGCTCCGCGAGACAGTGATGCGGCTCTGCTCTCCGCGCGAGTGGAGGTGAACCGCAGTGGGCTACGCCCTTCTCGGTGTTGACGGACTGCTCTCCGCGCGAGCGTAGGGGACCCGGCCAACGGCATCTACACCGTCACCAGCGGCGCCTGCTCTCCGCGCGAGCGGAGGTGAACCGTAGATCTTGGCGGCAGTCCACCACCACTGGAACTGCTCTCTGCGCGAGTGGAGGTGAACCGGGAGAGGAGCCGACTGATCGACCGTAGCGCCTGTGCTCTCCGCACGAGCGGAGGTGATCCGCGCGATCTGGGCGAGGCGTGGGCGTGGGCCCGGTGCTCTCCGCGCGAGCGGAGGTGATCCGGCCGCCGTCGCCTAGGACCGGTGCGGTGCTCTGTGCTCTGTGCTCTCCGCGCGAGCGTAGGTGATCCGTGGGCCTGCTTCACGCCCGGGGAGACGGCCACGTGCTCTCCGCGCGAGCGAAGGTGAACCGAACGCGCGCCCACCAATTGCTGTTGGGTGCGTGCTCTCCGCGCGAGCGGAGGTGATCCGTACGCGGTCGGTCTCTTCCGCTGCCCTCGTTGGCGCTCTCCGCGCAAGCGGAGGTGATCCGGCCGGCTCGTCGCCCCGCTGAAGTGCGAGAACGTGCTCTCCGCGTGAGCGGAGGTGAACTGATTCCCCTCGGCAGAGCCATCAGGTCTCTGCGCCATCCCGCTGCTGGCGACCGTCAAACGCACGGGCGTGATCCGCCACTGACAACAGCGGCGACCCGCCGACCGACCGCTGGCAGCACTGCGTCCTCGGCTGGTCCTCCTCTCCTTCGATGGGGCCGCGTACTGCTCGGTCGAAGTCGATGACGAAGTCGGCGACCTTCTGTCGGCGGACCAAGCCTTCGGTCCCCTCTGCACGACTCCGCCGGAGGCGACCTGAGCCCACCGACGCCTGGGCAGCGGATCACGTCACACCTGAGCGGCAGCCGTCACTGCCCCGGGAGGGACGGGATGAGCACGAAAACCGGTGCGGCTGCATGTGAGCGGGGAACCGCCCCGACCGGCCGCTCCTGCCATGTCTGTCGGCCCTCTCTGGGCCGTTTCCAGTGCGGGCCGTTTCCGCGTCCCAGCCCGGACCACACCCCATTCGGGCCGGCCCCCATACCCACCCGCCGGCCCGGCAGAGCCGCCTACTCGAAGGTCCCCGGGCAGCACTTCTGAATCCTCGCGTCCAGCCAGCGTCCAGAATCCGGCGCCCAATGCCTCGCACACGCCACCCGGGGCAACCTGCCACATCGCCGGTGCACGACATCTGCGCAGGTCAGAGTGATGCGAACTAACACTGACCGCAACGGAGCCGAACTCGCGAGCAGCGGATTCACTCCGTTCAGGCAAAGTTGACGAACCGACAGGACAAATTGAACGTTTCCGCAGGTCACAGCCTTGCCGAAGTGGGGCGGGTGGGACTCGAACCCACGGCCGACGGATTATGAGTCCGCTGCTCTAACCGGCTGAGCTACCGCCCCATAGCGGCGTGTCGCGTACATGTGTGCGCGCCGTCTGCCGCAGCATAGCCGCTCATACGATCTCCTGCTTCGGATGGTCGACTTCGCACGGCCCGCACGGCCTTGAGGACCACGCCGTGCCCCGTGCGGTTCCCCGGGACATGAAAAAGGACCCCTGCGGGGTCCTCGTTCAGCATGCTCCCCCGACTGGACTCGAACCAGTAACCTGCCGGTTAACAGCCGGCTGCTCTGCCAATTGAGCTACGGAGGACCGAGCTCCCCCGACTGGACTCGAACCAGTAACCTGCCGGTTAACAGCCGGCTGCTCTGCCAATTGAGCTACGGAGGAATGCCTCGTTGCATCGAACGCAGCTACCTGGGTATTCGCCAGGGGGCGGACGCTCTCTGCGACACATACATTAGCGCAAGCAGGGGGGTGCTCCGCCAATCGGTTCCCCCCGGCACCGACACCACGCCTCGGACCAACACACGGAAAGGGTGGCCGCCATGCGCTACCGGCTCACGTTCGTCGTCGGGCTCGCTCTGGGTTACGTGCTGGGCACGAAGGCCGGACGCGAGCGCTACGAGCAGTTGAGGAAGTCCGCGCGTCAGGTCGCGCAGAACCCCGCCGTCCGCAACACCGCCGAGTCGGCCGCCCAGCAGGGCCGCCAGTTCGCGGGCAAGGCGTACCAGGCGGTGAGCGACAAGGTCGGCGACCGGGTCCCGGACTCGGTGGCCCAGCGCGTGCGGTCCCTGCGCGAGCGCAACACGAACGGCACCGCCGAGGACGACTGGGGCACGAGCAACACGTAGAGGGCCTCCACGACACCGGGGGCACCCGCTTCCGCCGAGGCGCGGGGCTGTGACATGTACAGCTCCGCCGCACGGGCACGACCAGCCACAACGCGCCCGCAACCGCCACATCGCCCGCGCCCCCGCGGCGCTCATGGCCCGAGCCGGTGCGGCGGTACGGCAGAATTTTGGCCATGGGGATAGTCGCCGGGTTGGACAGTTCGCCCGAATTCACTCGTATCGTCGTCTGCGACACGGACACCGGTGCCGTGCTCAGGCAGGGGTATGCGCCGCATCCGATGGAGAACGCCGACAGCGGGCGGCCCTCCGACGTCGATCCGCAGGCCTGGCTGCTGTCCCTCGGTGAAGCCGCCGGCGGCGGGCTGCTGGAAGGCGTGCAGGCCATCGGCGTGTCCGCGCAGCAGAACGCGGTGGTGCCGCTGGACTCCCAGGGCAACACGGTGCGGCCGGCGATGGTCGGCGGGGACAAGCGGGCGCAGGTCGCGGCGGCCGATCTGGTCGACGCGCTCGGCGGGCGCGAGGCGTGGGCGCAGGCGGTGGGCTGTGTGCCGCAGGCCGCGCAGCCGGTGACCAAGCTGCGCTGGCTCGCGAAGACCGAACCCGACGCCGCCCAGCGCACCGCCGTCCTCCTCCAGGCGCACGACTGGCTGGTGTGGCAGCTGCTGGGCCGGCCGGTGCGCAGGACCACGGACCGGGGCGGTGCCTCCGGGACCGGGTACTGGTCGGCGGCCACCGGCGGCTACCGGCCCGATCTCGTCGAACTGGCGCTCGGTCGCCAGGTGATGCTGCCCGAGGTGATCGGCCCTTCCGACGCGGCCGGTACGACTCCGGAGGGGCTGCTGATCTCCGCCGGGACCGGCGAGACGATGGCCGCCGCCTTCGGGCTCGGGCTCGGGCTGGGCGACGCGGTGGTGTCGCTCGGGGCCTCCGGGTCCGTGATGGCCGTGCATCCCGAGGCGCTCGTCGACCAGAGCGGGATGATCACCTCCCTGGCCGACGCGACCGGCATGCACCTGCCCGTCGTCACCACGCTGAACGCCGTACGGATCCTGCGCGGGGCCACCGAGATGCTCGGGCTGAGCGACCTGGAGAGTCTGTCCGAGCTGGCGATGAAGTCGACGCCGGGGGCCCACGGACTCGTCCTCCTCCCCTATCTGGAGGGGGAGCGGACGCCGCAGCTGCCGCACGCCGCCGGGACGCTGTCGGGCCTGCGGCGCGAGTCGATGCGGCCGGAGCATCTGGCGCGGGCCGCGTTCGAGGGCATGCTGTGCGGGCTCGCCGACGCGCTCGACGTGCTGCGCGGGCGGGGCGTGGACGTGCGGCGGGTCTTCCTGCTGGGGCCGGCCGCCGAGCTGCCCGCCGTGCAGGCCTCGGCGCCCGCGCTGTTCGGGGCGCAGGTCGTCGTACCGCAGCCCGCCGACTACGCGGCGATCGGGGCCGCCCGGCAGGCGGCCTGGGCGCTCGGGGTGTCGCAGGGCGCGCTGGACCCGCGCAACCCGCCGGCCTGGCAGGGCGCGGCGGCGCAGGTGCTGGAGCCGGGCGAGGAGCTGGCGGTGGGGCAGGCGGTGCGCCAGCAGTTCGTGTCGGTGCGGGAGCAGACGCACCCGGGGGCGTTCCGGTCGTAGCGGAAGGTGAGAAACCGGTAGGAGCCGTACCCATAAGGCCGTACGAAGCACTGCTGTCGGCTTAATCGGTTGAGGTAACACGGGCGGAGTGTCCGACGATAGGGGCCAGGGGCAACCAACCGCCCCATCGCCGACTCCGAGAGACACAGCGTGCTCATACGACTGCTGCGGACCTATCTCAGGCCCTACAGGAAACCCATCGCCCTGCTGGTGCTGCTGCAGCTCCTGCAGACCTGCGCCAGCCTCTACCTGCCCACGCTGAACGCGGACATCATCGACAACGGTGTCGTGACCGGGGACACCGGCTACATCCTGAGCTACGGCGCCGTGATGATCGGCGTCTCGCTGGTGCAGGTCGTGTGCAACATCGGTGCCGTGTACTACGGCGCCAGGACCGCCGCGGCGCTCGGGCGGGACGTGCGGGGCGCCGTCTTCGACCGGGTGCAGTCCTTCTCGGCGCGCGAGGTCGGCCAGTTCGGCGCGCCCTCGCTGATCACCCGTACGACCAATGACGTCCAGCAGGTCCAGATGCTGGCCCTGATGACGTTCACGCTGATGGTCTCGGCCCCCATCATGTGCGTGGGCGGGATCGTGCTGGCGCTCGGCCTGGACGTGCCGCTGTCGGGGGTGCTGGTCGCGGTCGTCCCGGTGATGGGCGTCTGTGTGACGCTGATCATCCGCCGGCTGCGTCCGCTGTTCCGGTCCATGCAGGTGCGGCTGGACACGGTGAACCGGGTGCTGCGCGAGCAGATCACCGGCAACCGGGTCATCCGGGCGTTCGTGCGCGACGAGTACGAGCAGCAGCGCTTCCGCAAGGCCAACGCCGACCTGACCGACATGGCGGTGGGCACCGGCAATCTGCTGGCGCTGATGTTCCCCATGGTGATGACGGTGGTGAACCTGTCGTCGATCGCCGTGGTGTGGTTCGGCGCGCACCGCATCGACGGCGGCGAGCTGCAGATCGGCGGCCTGACCGCGTTCCTCGCCTATCTGATGCAGATCGTGATGTCCGTGATGATGGCCACCTTCATGTTCATGATGGTGCCGCGCGCGGAGGTGTGCGCCGAGCGCATCGAGGAGGTCCTGGACACCTCGTCGAGCGTGGTCCCGCCGGCCGCGCCGGTGCGGGAGCTGCGCCGCCACGGTCACCTGGAGCTGCGGGGTGCCGGGTTCCGCTACCCGGGTGCCGAGGAGCCGGTGCTGAAGTCGGTCGACCTGGTGGCGCGGCCGGGTGAGACGACCGCTGTGATCGGCTCCACCGGCAGCGGCAAGTCCACGCTGCTGGGGCTGGTGCCGAGGCTGGTCGACGCGACCGACGGGGAGGTGCTCGTGGACGGGGTGGACGTGTCGGCCATCGACCCGGTGCTGCTGGCGAGGACGGTCGGGATGGTGCCGCAGAAGCCGTACCTGTTCGCGGGCACGGTCGCGACCAATCTGCGCTACGGCAATCCGGACGCCACCGACGAGGAGCTGTGGCACGCGCTGGACGTCGCGCAGGCCAGGGACTTCGTCGAGCGGCTGGAGGGCGGGCTCGACGCGCCGATCGCACAGGGCGGCACGAACGTGTCGGGCGGTCAGCGGCAGCGGCTCGCCATCGCCCGCACCCTCGTGCGGCGGCCGGAGATCTACCTCTTCGACGACTCCTTCTCCGCGCTCGACTACGCCACCGACGCGGCCCTGCGGGCGGCGCTCGCCCACGAGACCGCCGAGGCCACCGTCGTGATCGTCGCCCAGCGTGTGTCAACCATCCGCGACGCCGACCGGATCGTCGTCCTCGACGAGGGCCGGGTCGTCGGCACCGGCACGCACCACGAACTGATGGCGGACAACGAGACCTACCGGGAGATCGTGCTCTCCCAGCTGACGGAAGCGGAGGCTGCCTGATGGCGGGGCCAGCTGGGCGGATGATGGCCGGGACCGGCCCCGACCACCACTCGATGGACTTCAAGGGGTCGGGCAAGCGGCTCGTCGCCCGGTTCAGGCCCGAGCGGCTGACGATCTACGGGCTGCTGCTCTGCGTGGTCGTGAGCGTCGGGCTGTCGGTGGTGGGGCCGTACATCCTCGGCAAGGCGACCGACCTGGTCTTCGCGGGGATCATCGGGCGGGAGATGCCGGCCGGGGCCACCAAGGCGGAGGTCCTGGAGTCGATGCGGGAGCGGGGCGAGGGCTCCGTCGCCGACATGCTCCGCAGCACCGACTTCACCCCCGGCGAGGGCATCGACTTCGACGCCGTCGGACGGGTGCTGCTGATCGCGCTCGCCGTGTTCCTGGCGGCGGGGCTGCTGATGGCGGTGGCGACCCGGCTGGTGAACCGGGCGGTCAACCGGACCATGTACCGGATGCGCGAGGACGTGCAGACGAAGCTGTCGCGGCTGCCGCTGTCGTACTTCGACAAGCGGCAGCGCGGCGAGGTGCTCAGCCGGGCCACCAACGACATCGACAACATCGGGCAGACGCTCCAGCAGTCGATGGGCCAGCTGATCAACTCGGTGCTCACCATCATCGGTGTGCTGGTGATGATGTTCTGGGTGTCGTGGATCCTCGCGCTGGTCGCGCTGGTGACCGTGCCGTTGTCGTTCGTGGTCGCCACCCGTGTCGGCAAGCGGTCGCAGCCGCACTTCGTGCAGCAGTGGCGCTCCACCGGCAAACTCAACGCGCACGTGGAGGAGATGTACACCGGGCACGCCCTGGTGAAGGTGTTCGGGCGGCAGGAGGAGTCGGCCGCGCGGTTCGCCGAGCAGAACGAGGCGCTGTACGAGGCCGGGTTCAAGGCGCAGTTCAACAGCGGGGTCATGCAGCCGCTGATGATGTTCGTGTCGAACCTGAACTATGTGCTGGTCGCGGTCGCCGGCGGGCTGCGGGTGGCGTCCGGGGCCCTGTCCATCGGCGATGTGCAGGCCTTCATCCAGTACTCGCGGCAGTTCTCGATGCCGCTGACGCAGGTCGCGTCGATGGCGAACCTGGTGCAGTCGGGGGTCGCCTCGGCCGAGCGGGTCTTCGAACTCCTGGACGCGGCGGAGCAGGAGGCGGATCCGGTGCCGGGCGTGCGGCCGGAGGAGCTGCGCGGACAGGTGGCGCTGGAGCACGTGTCGTTCCGCTACGACCCCGAGAAGCCGCTCATCGAGGACCTGTCGCTGACGGTGGAGCCGGGGCACACGGTCGCGATCGTCGGCCCGACGGGAGCCGGCAAGACCACCCTGGTGAACCTGCTGATGCGGTTCTATGAGGTGTCCGGCGGGCGCATCACCCTCGACGGCGTCGACATCGCGCGGATGTCCCGGGACGAACTGCGGTCCGGGATCGGCATGGTGCTCCAGGACACCTGGCTGTTCGGCGGCACGATCGCGGAGAACATCGCGTACGGTGCCGCGCGCGAGGTGACGCGCGGGGAGGTCGAGGAGGCGGCGCGGGCGGCCCACGCGGACCGGTTCGTGCGGACGCTGCCCGACGGGTACGACACCGTGATCGACGACGAGGGCAGCGGGGTCAGTGCCGGGGAGAAGCAGCTCATCACCATCGCGCGGGCGTTCCTGTCCGATCCGGTGATCCTGGTGCTCGACGAGGCGACGAGTTCTGTCGACACCCGGACCGAGGTGCTGATCCAGAAGGCGATGGCGAAGCTCGCGCACGGGCGGACGTCGTTCGTCATCGCGCACCGGCTCTCCACGATCCGGGACGCGGACACGATCCTGGTGATGGAGAACGGGTCGATCGTCGAGCAGGGCACGCATACGGATCTGCTCGCGGCCGGCGGGGCGTACGCGCGGCTGTACCAGGCGCAGTTCGCGCAGGCGGTGGCGGAGGTGGACTAGAGGGTCTCGCCCCCGCCGCCCCTTCCCGTCCCGTCCCTGGGGGCTGCGCCCCCGACCCCCGCTTCGGCCCCGAAAGGGCCTCGTCCTCAAACGCCGGACGGGCTGAACCCGGGCTAGTCCAGGTAGCCGCGGAGCTGGTCCGCGAAGGCGTGGTCCCTCAGTTTGTTGAGGGTTTTGGACTCGATCTGGCGGATGCGTTCGCGGGTCACGCCGAAGATGCGGCCGATCTCCTCCAGCGTGCGCGGGCGGCCGTCCGCCAGGCCGTAGCGGAGCTGGACGACCTTGCGCTCGCGTTCGCCGAGGGTGGAGAGGACCGCCTCCAGGTGCTCCCTGAGCAGCAGGAACGCCGCCGACTCCACCGGGCTGGCGGCGTCGCCGTCCTCGATGAGGTCGCCGAGGGCCACGTCGTCCTCCTCGCCCACGGGGGCATGCAGGGAGACCGGTTCCTGGGCCAGCCGCAGGACCTCGCTGACCCGCTCCGGCGCCAGCTCCAGGTGGGCGGCGACCTCTTCCGGCGTCGGCTCGTAGCCCCGTTCCTGGAGCATCCGGCGCTGGACCCGGACCACCCGGTTGATCAGCTCGACCACGTGGACCGGGACGCGGATGGTGCGGGCCTGGTCGGCGAGGGCGCGGGACATGGCCTGGCGGATCCACCAGGTGGCGTACGTGGAGAACTTGTAGCCGCGGGCGTAGTCGAACTTCTCCACCGCCCGGATCAGGCCCAGGTTCCCCTCCTGGACCAGGTCGAGCATGGTCAGGCCGCGGCCGACGTACCGCTTGGCCACCGACACGACCAGCCGCAGGTTCGCCTCGATCAGGCGGCGCTTGGCCATGCGGCCCATGACGACGAGCTTGTCCAGGTCGAGGGCGAGCTCGCTGTCCAGGTCGGGGGCGAGCCGCAGCTTCTCCTCGGCGAACAGGCCGGCCTCGACCCGGCGCGCGAGCTCGACCTCCTCGGCCGCGGTGAGCAGCGGGATGCGGCCGATCTCCCGCAGGTACTGGCGGAACAGGTCGGAGGACGGTGCGCTGGTGTCGGCCTTGACGCGGGCCGGCTCGGCGGGCTCGGTGTCCTCGGCCTCGTCGGCGGGCGGTTCCGGCAGCTCGGCCGGGATCTCCGGCTCCGCCTCGGGGTGCTGCACGGCACGGCTCTGCGGCGGGACCGCGCCGAGTACGCCGGTCTCCGTGTCCGGTTCCGTGTCGTCCGTACGGACGTCGGTCTGGGCGAGGGTCTGGGTCTGCACGGGGGCGACCTCCAGGATGATCGCTGCTGAGGTGTGCGGCAGCGCTGCTTCGAGGCGGAGTCGGCGGCCCCGCCGCTGTCCGTCCCGTACGCGATGAGCGGAACCGCGGGGGTGTGGGACCCGCTGGGGGACGGATCGACCGCGCTCCGAGGACTCAGGCACCGCAACCCAGTGTGGAGTACGACACATCACCGCCACGAGGGGCGTGCGGTGACTTTTTGAGGCCGGTCCGTGACCGCCCGGTTACCCTGCCGGACGCGATCCCTCAGAGAGCTGCGGCTCCGTGCTCGCGCAGTGCCTGGTCGTACTGCTGGAGCACCCACAATTCGTTCTGCACCGCGGCCGACTCGGCCGGGTCGCCGTGCGTGCCGAGGCGGGTCAGCGTGGACTGGATGTCGCGGACGCGGCGCTCGACCGCGCGGCGGCGGACCGTGACGAGCTGGTCGCCCGCGTAGTTCTCGTCGACCGTCCTGCGCAGGATCGCCTCGACCGCGAGTTCCGTGACCATGGCGCGGACGGCGTCGTCGGGGGCCGCGTCGCGGACCCGGACCAGGTACTCCTGCGGATCCTGCGTGCCGTACTCGGCGCCGCCCGCGTCCATGATCGCCTGGCGGACGGCGGCGTAGGGCTGGGCGGTGAACTCGTCGATGCCGTACGCGTCGAACGCCGGGGAGACCAACTCGGGCCGCTGGAGGGCGAGTTTGAGCAGTTCGCGTTCGGTGGCGTAGACCGGGTTGCGCAGGTTCAGGGCCGCGCCGTAGGCGAGGGGACGCGGGGCGGCGTCGTACTGCTGCTGTCCGCCTCGGGTGGCCGGCGCCGGGCCCTTGCCGCCGCGGTCGCGGGCCCAACGGGCCAGCTGGGACACGCGCTTGACCACGAACTGGGTGTCGAGGATGCCGAGCATGCCGGCGAGCTGCACGGCGACCTCGTGCTGGGCGCCGGTGTTCTTGATGCGGGCGACGACCGGGGCGGCCTCGTCGAGGGCGGCGGCCCGGCCGGCCGGGGTGTCGAGGTCGTAGCGGCCGACGATCTGGCGCAGCGCGAACTCGAAGAGCGGGGTGCGGGGTTCGACCAGGTCGGCGACCGCCTCGTCGCCCTTGGCCAGGCGCAGGTCGCAGGGGTCCATGTTGTCCGGCGCGATGGCGATGTACGTCTCGGCGGCGAACTTCTGGTCGTCCTCGAAGGCGCGCAGGGCCGCCTTCTGGCCGGCCGCGTCGCCGTCGAAGGTGAAGATCACCCGCGCCGAGCCGTTGTCCATCAGGAGGCGGCGGAGGATCTTGATGTGGTCGGTGCCGAAGGCGGTGCCGCAGGTCGCGATGGCCGTGGTGACGCCGGCCAGGTGGCAGGCCATGACGTCGGTGTAGCCCTCGACCACCACCGCGCGGCTGCTCTTGGCGATGTCCTTCTTCGCCAGGTCGATGCCGTAGAGCACCTGGGACTTGCGGTAGATCGCGGTGTCGGGCGTGTTGAGGTACTTGGGGCCGTTGTCCGCCTCGTACAGCTTGCGGGCGCCGAAGCCGACGACCTCGCCGCCGATGTCGCGGATCGGCCACATCAGACGGCCGCGGAAGCGGTCGATGGGGCCGCGGCGGCCCTCCTGGGACAGGCCGGAGAGGACGAGCTCCTTGTCGCTGAAGCCCTTGCCGCGGAGGTAGCGGGTGAGGTGGTCCCAGCCCTGGGGGCTGTAGCCGACGGAGAAGTGCTCGGCGGCGGCCTGGTCGAAGCCGCGGTCGGCGAGGAACGCGCGGCCGGTGTCGGCCTCCGGGCTGGTGGCCAGCTGTTCCATGTACCACTGGGCGGCGATCTTGTGCGCCTCGACCAGGCGGATCCGCTCGCCGCGCTGGTGGGAGGGGTTGTACCCGCCCTCCTCGTAGCGCAGGGTGATGCCGGCCTGGGCGGCGAGGCGCTCCACCGCCTCGGAGAAGGAGAGGTGGTCGACCTTCATCACGAACGTGATGGTGTCGCCGCCCTCCTGGCAGCCGAAGCAGTGGAAGAGTCCCTTGCTCGGGCTGACCTGGAAGGACGGCGACTTCTCGTCGTGGAACGGGCACAGCCCTTTGAGGTTGCCGCCGCCCGCGTTGCGCAGCTGGAGGTACTCGGACACCACGGCGTCGATCGGGACCGCGTCCCGTACCGCCTTCACGTCCTCGTCGTTGATCCGTCCTGCCACGCGTGGATTCTACGGTGGTGGACTGACAGCAGTGACGACTAGGACCTCGTGCTGCCCACGTCGGCCAGCGGAACGTGCGGGTCGGCGAGTGCCTCGGTGTCCACCCGGGCCCGGGAGCGGATCAGTTGCTGGATGGTCTCTGTGACGTCCCACACGTTCACGTTCATCCCGGCCAGCACGCGGTTCTCCTTCATCCAGAACGCGATGAACTCGCGCTTGCCCGCGTCTCCCCGGATCACCACTTCGTCGTACGTGCCCGGGGGCGCCCAGCCGGAGTACTCCATGCCGAGGTCGTACTGGTCGGAGAAGAAATAGGGCACGCGGTCGTAGGTGACGTCGTGGCCGAGCATCGCGCGGGCCGCCGCCGGGCCGCCGTTGAGGGCGTTCGCCCAGTGCTCGACGCGCAGCCGGGTGCCGTGGCGGGGGTGCGGGAAGGCGGCCACGTCACCTGCGGCGTAGATGTCCGGGTCGGAGGTGCGCAGCCGGCTGTCGACCGCGACGCCGCCGCCGTGCGCGCGGTCGGCCAGCTCCAGGCCCGCCGCCTCCGCGAGAGCGGTCCGCGGTGCCGCGCCGACCGCCGCGAGGACGTCGTGCGCGGGGTGTTCCTCGCCGTCGTCGGTGCGGGCCGCCAGGACCATGCCGTCCTGGCCGACGATCTCGGTCAGCCGCGCGCCGAAGTGGAACCGGACGCCGTGCTCCCGGTGCAGTTCGGTGAAGAGCTGGCCCAGTTCGGGGCCGAGGGCTTCGTGCAGCGGGGTCGGCTCCGGTTCGACGACGGTGACCTCGGCGCCGTACTGGCGGGCCGCGGCCGCGACCTCCAGGCCGATCCAGCCGGCGCCCGCGATCACGAGGTGGCCGTTGTCCCGGCCCAGGGCGGCGAGGACGCCCTTGAGGCGCTCAGCGTGGGAGAGGCGGCGCAGATGGTGGACGCCCGCGAGGTCGGTGCCCGGCACGTCCAGGCGGCGGGGCTCGGCGCCGGTCGCGAGGAGCAGCTTGTCGTAGCGGACGACGGTGCCGTCCTCGCCGAAGCGGACCGTCCGGGCCGCGCGGTCGATGGCGTCGACGGTCTGGCCGAGGTGCAGCTCGATGTCGTTGCGCGCGTACCAGGCGGGCTCGTGCACGAAGACGCTGTCGCGTTCCTCCTTGCCGAGCAGATAGCCCTTCGACAGGGGCGGGCGCTCGTAGGGGTGGTCGCGTTCGTCGCAGATCAGTATCACGCGGCCGGTGAAGCCCTCCGCTCGGAGCGTCTCGGCCGCCTTCGCGCCGGCGAGACCGCCTCCGACGATGACGAATGTCTGATCCGCGTCGACCACTTGATGCCTCCTCGTAGGGATGTCGCCCTAGGCGAGCGTCCCGCACGGAGTGTGATGCGGGAAGAGGGAGTGGCCCGATCAGGCCACGGAGGGTCACATTCGGGCGCGTTTGAGGTTACTTCTGTCTCGTCGGCATCACATGTGCCCGCTCAGGTGAGCGTGCAGCGAACGCGCGGACGCGTCGGTGAGGGACGCGATCTGGTCGACGATCACCCGCTTGCGGGCCCGGTCGTCCGGCGCCCGGTCGAACAGGGACCGGAACTGCGGGTCGAGGCCGTCGGGGGCGCGCGCGGTGAGCGCCTCGGCCAGTTCGGCGACCACGATCCGCTGGTCGGCACGGAGCCGTTCCTGTTCGGCGCGCTGCATGACGTACCGGTCGGCGACCGCCTTGAGGACCGCGCACTCCAGCCGGATCTCGCGGGGCACGACGAGTTCGGCGCCGTATCTCGTCAGCCGGCCGGTGCCGTACGCGGCGCGGGTGGCGGCCTCGGCGGCGAGGCAGAAGCGGCCGATGAGCTGGCTGGTGGCGTCCTTGAGGCGGGCCTGGGCGACGGCCGTGCCGTCGTAGCCGTGCGGCCACCACTCCTGGTCCTGGAGCCGGTCGAGGGCGGCGGCGAGTTCGGCGGGGTCGGTGTCCGCGGGGACGTAACGGCCGACGGCGACCGCGAAGACCGCCTGCCGTTCCGGCTCGGCGTGCAGGCAGTTGGGGTCGATGTGGCCGGCGTGCAGGCCGTCCTCGACGTCGTGCACGGAGTACGCCACGTCGTCGGACCAGTCCATGACCTGGGCCTCGAAGGTGATGCGGGCGCCCGGGGCGCCCTCGCGGACCCAGTCGAACACCGGGCGGTCGTCCTCGTAGACGCCGAACTTGGGGGACGCGGGGTCCGTGGGGTGGGCGCCCCGGGGCCAGGGGTACTTGGTGGCGGCGTCCAGGGTGGCCCGGGTGAGGTTGAGGCCGACGGAGCCTTCGGCGGTGAAGCGCTTGGGCTCGATGCGGGTCAGGATCCTCAGGGACTGGGCGTTGCCCTCGAAGCCGCCGCAGTCCTCGGCGAACTCGTTCAGGGCCTGTTCGCCGTTGTGGCCGAAGGGCGGGTGGCCGAGGTCGTGGGAGAGACAGGCGGCCTCGACCAGGTCGGGGTCGCAGCCGAGGGCGGCGCCGAGTTCGCGGCCGACCTGGGCGCACTCCAGGGAGTGGGTGAGGCGGGTGCGGGGGCTGGCGTCCCAGACCTGGCTGCGGGTGCCGGGCGTCACCACCTGGGTCTTGCCTGCGAGCCTTCTGAGGGCGGAGGAATGCAGGACGCGGGCCCGGTCGCGCTGGAAGGCGGTGCGGCCTGGGCGTTTGTCGGGTTCCGCGGCCCAGCGGGCCGCTGACGTGGGTGTGTAGCCGGGGGGTGAGGTGTGAGGTGCGCCTTCCATGCCTCGACAGTATGCGGAGGTACTGACAAACCGCGTACGCGTCTGCCGGGTTGTGCCGGGTGGCGGGCACGGGCCGGATGTGGCTGGTCGCGCCCACGCGGCGGTGCCGCACATCGGCGCAGAGCCCCGCGCCCCCGGGCAGGGATCCCCGCACCCGGTTTCAGGCTGAGGCCAGGTGCGGTTCTGCCATCGCCGGGGTCGCCAGGGACTGGTCGTAGCGGTGGAGGAGGAGGCGGGCCATGGCCGGGTGAGTGCCCAGGGGGGCCGAGGCCAACCAGGGGGCCTGCCGCGCGCACTGGGTGGCGAACAGGCCCGGGGCGGTGAAGTAGGAGGCCACCGCTACCCGGTCGCGGCCTCGGGCCGCGAGGGCGCGGACCGCGGTGTCCACGGTGGGCGTCGCCGCGGAGGCGTACGCCGGGACGACCGGAACGCCGAGGCGCTCCGCCAGCAGCCGGGCCGTGCGGCCGGTGTCCACCGCCGCCTGCGGGTCGCGGGAGCCGGCCGCGGCGAGGACGACCGCGCCGGTGCGGCGGGTGTCCTCGTCCAAGCGGGTGTTCCAGCCGGCCTCGACGAGACGGCCGTACAGGGCGTCCACGAGCAGGGGGTGCGGGCCGAGCGGGGCGGCGACGCGGGTGCGGGCCGGGGCGGCCGCCGCCATCTCGGGGATGTCCCGCTTGACGTGGTAGCCGCGGCTGAGGAGCAGCGGTACGAGGACGGCCTCGCCGGTGCCGAGGGAGGCGAGCGTGTCGGGGAGCAGGGGCTCGTTCAGCTCGATGTGGCCGAGGTGCACGGGCAGCCCCGGGCGCAGCTCCCGGACGCGGTCCAGGAGCGCGTGGACGGTGCTCAGTGTGCGCGGGTCACGGCTGCCGTGCGCCACCACGACCAGGGCGGGCGGTTCGGGGCGCCGCCTGCCGTCGAGCGGGACGAGGCCGAGCTGGGTGGTGAGCTGGCTGCTGATCCGGTTCATGATGTGCGCCGTACTGTCGAGGAGGGTCGTGGACTCGTCGCGTGGGGCTGCCGACTTGCGCGTCGCCTTCATGCACCGATGGTGGCGGTGGGAGGTTGCCTCCCCATTGCACAGGAATGACGGGTCTTTTCCGGGGGTTCACCATGGGGTGCGGGGGGTGTGTGAGGTGCTGTGACCTGCGGTTCCATGGTGGGCAGTGAGGCTGGTCACCTGGTGGACGGCGAACCGCGGGGCCGTGCGGGGCGTCTCCCACTGTCCGGACGCCGACCGGGAGGGACCCTCCGATGCCACTGCCGAAGCCGCGCGGACCTCGTCCGCCGCGTACCCGGACCGGGCGGCGGCGGCTGGTGCAGGCCGTGATGGCCTGCTGCGTCCTGGCGCTGACGCCGGCGACCTGGCTGTACGTCGTGACGGGCGACCGGCTGCACACGACGGCCGACGCGCCGCGCACCGAGGTCGCCGTCGTCTTCGGCGCGGGTCTGTGGGAGGGCGAGCCGTCGCCGTATCTCGCCCACCGGCTGGACGCGGCGGCGACGCTGTACCGGGAGGGCCACATCGAGGTCGTCCTCGTCACCGGCGACAACAGCCGCGAGGACTACGACGAGCCGGACGCGATGCGCGCCTACCTCACCCGGCACGGTGTCCCGGACGCGCGGATCGTGAGCGACTACGCGGGTTTCGACACCTGGGACTCCTGCGTCCGCGCGAAGAAGGTCTTCGGTGTCGACGAGGCCGTACTGATCAGCCAGGACTTCCACATCCGGCGGGCGGTCGCCCTGTGCCGGGCGGCGGGGGTCACGTCGTACGGCGTCGGGGTCGCCGCCGAGCACGACGTGACCTGGTACTACGGGGGCACCCGGGAGCTCTTCGCGGCGGGGAAGGCCGCGCTGGACGTGGTGTTCGAGCCGGATCCGCGGTTCCTGGGGCCGAGGGAGCCGGGCGTGGCGCGGGCCCTGGCGGCGCGGCGCTGAGGGCGGGGCGTCGTCCGCCGGCCGGGCCGCCGGGGCCTCACGGCGGCCGGTCGGCCACGAGGAGGTCGCCGTCCCGGCCGCGTAACACGGAGCCGCCCGGCGTGTAACACGCGCGAAGCACGCTGAGGAGCATGGAGAACTCCGTGACGCCCACGCACTGCCCGTACTGCGCCCTGCAGTGCGGGATGAATCTGACGCCCGCGCCGGACGGGACCGTCGAGGTCAGCGAGCGTACGGACTTCCCGGTGAACCGGGGCGCGCTGTGCGGCAAGGGCCGTACGGCGCCGGCGGTGCTCTCGTCCCGGGTGCGGCTGACCTCCCCGCTGGTGCGCTCCGAGGGCACGCTGGTGCCCGCCACCTGGGACGAGGCGCTGGACCGGATCGCCGAAGGGCTGTCCCGCACACGCCGGGAACACGGCCCGGACGCGTGCGGGGTCTTCGGCGGGGGCGGCCTGACGAACGAGAAGGCGTACACGCTGGGCAAGTTCGCGCGGGTGGTGCTGGGCACCTCGCAGATCGACTACAACGGCCGCTTCTGCATGTCGTCGGCGGCCGCCGCCGGCATCAAGGCGTTCGGCCTGGACCGCGGGCTGCCCTTCCCGCTGGAGGACATCCCGAAGACGGGCTGCGTGATCCTCGTGGGGTCCAACCTCGCGGAGACCATGCCGCCGTCCCTGAGGTTCTTCAGCGAACTGCGGGAGAACGGCGGCACCCTGATCGTCATCGACCCGCGCCGCACGAAGACCGCCGAGCAGGCCGATCTGCACCTGGCGCCCCGCCCGGGGACGGATCTCGCGCTGGCGCTCGGCCTGCTGCACCTGGTGGTCGCCGAGGGACGGGTCGACGAGGCGTACGTCGCCGAGCGCACGGCCGGCTGGGAGGACGCCCGGGCGGCGGCGATGGCGCACTGGCCGGAGTACGTGGAACGGATCACGGGGGTGTCCGTTCCGCAGCTCCGGGAGACCGTGCGGATGTTCTGCGAGCCGGAGCACGCGATGGTGCTCACCGCCCGGGGGCCCGAGCAGCAGTCCAAGGGCACCGACACCGTGGGCGCGTGGATCAACCTGTGCCTGGCGACCGGCCGCGCCGGGCGCCCGCTGTCCGGGTACGGCTGTCTGACCGGGCAGGGCAACGGGCAGGGCGGGCGCGAACACGGCCAGAAGGCCGACCAGTTGCCCGGCTACCGCAAGCTGGACGATCCCGCGGCGCGACGGCACGTGGCCGAGGTGTGGGGCGTGGACCCCGACAGCCTGCCCGGGCCGGGGCGCAGTGCGTACGAGCTGCTGGACGCGCTGGGCTCGGACATCAAGTCGCTGCTGCTGATGGCGTCGAACCCGGTGGTGTCGGCGCCGCACGCCGGCCACATCGAGGAGCGCATCAGGTCGCTGGACTTCCTGGCGGTGTGTGACGTGGTGCTGTCGGAGACGGCGGCCCTCGCGGACGTCGTCCTGCCCGTCACGCAGTGGGCGGAGGAGACCGGCACCGTGACCAACCTGGAGGGCCGGGTGCTGCTGCGCAAGCAGGCGATCAGCCCGCCCGAGGGCATCCGCAGCGACCTGGAGGTGATGCACGAGCTGGCCGGCCGGCTCGGCGTGGAGAAGGGCTTCCCGACCGATCCGGAGGAGGTCTTCGAGGAGCTGCGCCGGGCCAGCGCGGGCGGACCGGCGGACTACTCCGGGATCACGTACCGGCGGCTGGCGGAGGAGAACGGGGTGTTCTGGCCGTGCCCGGCGGAGGTCCCGGGCGGCTCCGGCGACGCCTCGCCGGACGCCGTCGGACCCGACGGCCCGGCGCCGGACGACGGCGCCGCCGCCGGTGTGCACCCCGGCACGCCCCGCCTGTTCCTGGACCGCTTCGCCACCCCGGACGGCCGGGCCCGGTTCGTGTCCGTCTCGCACCGGGCCATCGCCGAGGAACCCGACGCCGAGTACCCGGTCCTGCTGACCACCGGCCGGGTCGTGGCGCAGTACCAGTCCGGCGCCCAGACCCGCCGCGTGGACGAGCTGAACGCCGCCGCCCCCGGCCCGTTCGTGGAGCTGCACCCCCGGCTGGCGGAGCGGCTCGGCGCGGCCGAGGGCGACCCGGTGGCCGTGGTCTCCCGGCGGGGCCGGGCGGTGGCACCGGCGCGGATCACGACGTCGATCCGCCCGGACACCGTCTTCATGCCCTTCCACTGGCCCGGCGAGGGCCGCGCCAACACCCTCACCAACCCGGCCCTCGACCCGACCTCGCGGATGCCGGAGTTCAAGGCGTGCGCGGTGCGGCTGGAGGCGGTACGGGGCTGACGACCCGCGGGGGGCCGCTGCGGAGGGCCGGCGCCTGTCCTGGCGCCGGCCCTCCTCGCCCTCCTGACCAGGGCGCCCTTGGCGCGTTCAGCCGCGCGCGGTCAGCCAGGTCCGGGCCGGGCGGCACTCCAGCCTGCCGTCGACGACGCGGCACCAGGTCTGGTAGCCGTGGGAGTAGAGGCGTTCGCCGAGCCAGTGGTGGTCGTCGCCGCCGGGACGGGGCCGGTCTGCACGTAGCGCTGTGTCCAGCCGTCGACCGGCAGCCGCATGACCACGGTGTTGGCGGGGGCGACGGTTGCGCGCACCTCGCAGTAGGGGGCGGTCGCCCCGGTGGTCACGACCTTCGCGGAGGTGAGGGTGACCGGCGCGTCGGTGACTCCGCCGAGGTCGAGGCCGGTCATGTCGGCGCAGTCCATCACGGGCCGCAGCGCGGGCAGGTCCTCCAGGCCCTCCGCCGTGAACACGCGGCGGTCGGACTCCGCGGCGGGGCCGGAGGCGGCGGAGCCGGCAGCGCCGGCCGGCAGCAGCACCACCGCGAGCAGCGCGGCGGCGCGGGCGCCGGCGGCCGCTCTCGCTCGGCCGCGTACGAAGGACCAGGACATGGGTTCCCCTCTCGGGTGGCTCTCAGGTGGCTTTCCTGTGGGCGCGTCGAGCGGACAGCCTGGCTCACGTCAAAGATATCGTCAACAATTTGGACAGCAATTTTTGAGGGCGGTCGCGGGGATCCGGACAGCCGCGGCCGTCCGGCGGGGCAGGGCGGCCGTCACCCGTTCACACCCGCGCGCCACACCCTTCGGCGCCTCTTTCGCCCCACCCCTCCCAGACCCCCATGACCAGCCGAAACACCAGCCGGATCAGCCCTCGGTGCCTCCCGCCTGACACCCATTCACCCTATTTCTGACGCTCCCTCAGGAAGCGGTCCGGGCCTGCTGCCACTTACCTCGGAAGGGCAAGTTCCCCCACCGAAGAAGCTCCAGGGAGCATCGATGCGACGTACCGCCCGCCTGCTGACCGGTGCCGCGCTCGCCGTGGCCACCGCGGGCCTCGGCGCCGCACCCGCGCACGCCGACGACACCACCGGCCTGCGGGTGTACCCGTCCTCCGCCGTGCCCGGCGGGCAGGTCACGGTGAACACGGCGGCCTGCGGGCACGGCGGTTCGGCGGGCGGTGACGCCAGCGCGGTGGGCGCCGGTGCCTTCACGCTGGCGCCCGGCACGCACGAGGGCGAGGCGGCCGGGTGGTTCCGGGTGCCGCCGAGCGCGCAGCCGGGGACGTACGAGATCGCCGCGACCTGCGCGGAGGACGGCCGGCGGGTGACGGGGGACCTGGTCGTCACGCTGACGTCCCCGCGCGAGCAGGTGTATCCCCGGGGAAGTGTCAAGACGGGGGTCGGCGGCGCTCTGGGCCCCGATCCCGTGCAGACCGCGGCCGGTGTGGCGGCTCTCGCCGTCGCCGCCGCGGGCGGTACCTGGCTCCTGCATCGCCGGGCGAGAGGCGACGGGATCTGACGGACACCCTCCGCTGTCCGTCCGCCGGTACCGCACGTCCCCTCCCCCTCCGGGTCCGACGCCCCTCGCGGCCCGGAGGGGGCAGGAGGCCCAGCCAGACAGAGAGGCCGCCATGCGCAGGGTCGGCAACGCCGCCATGGCGGGCGTCACCGCGGTCGCCCTGTGGACCGGGGCCTGGCTGCTGCGCAGCGGCGCCGAGACGCACGCCCCGCCGCAGCCGTCCGCCGCGCAGCGCGATCAGCAGCGTGAGCGCGGTCGCAGTTCGGCCGCGGCCACCAGCGTCAGCCCGACGATCCCGGCCTTCGCCGCGCTGTAGTTGCCC
>NZ_JBSFTY010000044.1:0-77594 GCF_053591515.1 Streptomyces sp. NPDC003011 | reverse complement strand
GGGATCAGCCGGCCGAAACCCTCGTAGGGGTCCTTCATGAAGTCGCCGACCATCTGCTTGCCGGTGCCGACCGGGTCGTTGGCGGCGACGACCAGACCGGCGGCCAGGCTGTTGAGGGACGTGGCGTACTCGGCCGGGTGCGTGATGTTGTACGGATCCAGCGGGTTGACACTGCGGACGAAGTTCAGCAGCCCCGCGGTGCCCTTGATGACACCGCCGCCGACATGGTCCCCCATGATCTGGAACTCCTGCACGCCATCGCCCAGCTGCTCGGCGTAGGACGGCTTCTCCGGAGCCGTGTCGCGGGCGGCACGCACCGCTGAACGGGCCGTCTCCGCCGCCGTGTTCCGCTGCGTGCGGGCCTCCGCCAGAAGATCCTGCGCCTGTTGCATCAGCGCCTTGCCGGGATCCTCGAACGTCGAAGCGGGACGCGGCGGGAGCGAGGCGGGGTCGCGCTGGTCGGCGGGCTGAGCGTTGTAGCGGTCGACGGCACTGTTGAAGTCGTCGACCTTCTTGCGGTGCGCGTCGGCCGCGTCCTGGGACGCCTTGACGCCCTCCTTCCACGTGTCGATCGCCGCCTGCGCCTGGCCCTGCGCCCAGGTGATGGTGGAGGCGAACGTCTCCAGCGCGGCGGCCGCCTTCTCGACCGCGTCCGCGCCGGTGAACCACTTGGGCGGCTGGGTACTCACCGCGGTGCGCAGCGCCTCGGCCGCCTCACCCTTGAGCCGGGAGGAGTCCAGGCCCTTGAGCCCGTCACCGGCGTCGTCGAAGGCCTTCTGGAACGCGCGCAGCTTCTCGGCGGTGGAACGGAGCTTGTCCGGACTGCCGTAGATCAGCTTGGTCTTGTCCTCGGTCTGCCCGAGGTCCATCTCGTCGACCTCGGCGCCCATCCGGTTGGCGACCGAACGGGACTGCTCACGCACCCAGTCCGCACCCGACTGCCAGCCGACGTCATCGAGCCGGTCCGCCGTCCACTTCCCCGCGTCCTCGACCCGGTTGCCCACCCACTCGACACCGTCCTCGACCGCGTTCTCGACCGAGTCGGGCGTGATGTCACTGATGAAGTCGCCGATACCCACGTTCAGTTGCCCCCGTGTTCACCCTGCTGCTGCGCCTGCTGGGCGCGTTCCTCCGGCGACGGGCCGAAGGTGTCGTCCAGCGCCTGGTCCCACTGCTCGTCGGAGATGCCGAGCGCGTCGTTGAGCACCTCCGACCGCTGGCCGCCCTGCCCCTGGGTCAGGACGGTGCGGCCGGTGTCCTTCCAGGTCTGCTCCATCTCCTGACCGGCCCTGTCGAACGACTCCGCGCTCCAGTCCGGGTCCAGGGCGTCCGGGGTGAACACATCACCCCAGTCCTGCTGGGTGATCTCCTCCTCCGTGGCGTGCGGGTTGCCGCCCATCACGGAGTTCACCCCCACCTTGACCGCGCCCTCGACGTACTGGTCGTGCTCCCACTGGGTGCCCGCCGCCAGACCCAGACGGTTCGCGATCTCGCTGGCATCACGCACCAGCGCGCGCACACCCCACTCCCAACGCTCGCAGAAGTCCTCGAAGTCGACGGAGAGACCGTGGTGGCCGGCCTCCATCCCCGTCATCGACAGCTCGGAGAAGCCCTTGCCCATCACCGAACCGGTCGCGCCGCCCAGGTCACCGAGCTGGTCGATGATCGCGCCCACGCCCTGCGTGAACTTCGCCACCGACGCCGGGTCGAAACTCAGGTTCCCACCGTCACCGCCCACGGCCGTCCCCAACCTCGTGCAGGCCGCCGTCCACGGCCACACCGTCCCCTACGATCCCCGTGACCGGCGGGAAGAACATCGATCCGTCCTCACTGGCGATGTCGACGGCGAGACCGGCGGGCTCGTCCAGGGTGGGCACGATCTCGTCGACGATGCGCGCGCCCAGCAGCGCCGCGTAGTCCATCGGCTGGTCACCGGGCGCGTGGCGCAGGGCGAACTGGGCCAGCGCGGTCTCGTCGGTGAACCCGCAGATCCACCGCACCCCACCCGAACGCGCCGACCACAGACGACCGTCGACGGAGGGGACCAGCAGAACCGAGCGCCGCATCTCACCCACCACCGCCCGGGGATCGCCAATCCCGGCCCGCCGTTCGGCGATCCGCTCGGCCAACACCGTCCTGCGCTGCTCCACGGTGCCTCCCTCGTCCTCGATCACTGCTGGCACCGTAGAACAGACGCTCGCCGAGGTGTGAGTGGTTCTCCTGGGGAGTTCCGCCACGGAGGCGCACACTGCCCTCAGTTCGAGACCGCCGTGGGACGGGGCCGTCCTCGAGGTGCAGTTCTGAGCGGTCGACGCAGTGGGGGAGGCGGTGTCGGCGTCCTCGTCGTCGAGCCGGACAGCGGATCGAGTCCCTTCCAGACACCTGGAGTGCCGCCGAGCGGGGCACCGTCTGTCGCATCGGTGGATTGTGTGGGTCCCCGGTCCGTTCGGGCGGGGACCCCCACAGGTCAGGAACGTCGGCGCCGGATCCGTCGCCTGCTGCTCAGGGCGATGGTTCCCGGTGCCGCCTCAGGCGCCGGTCCGCTCGGGCCGACCGGTACGGGCTCATCGGCTCGCCGATCGATCGGGCGGATGCCGGGGCCGCCGTCTCCCCCGTCCGACCTGTCTGCCCCGTCCGGCCCGTCGGTGTCGCGGGTGCGGTCGCGGCGGGCGATGGCCCAGTCGATGCCGATGTGGATCAGCAGGCACACGATGCCCCAGGCGGCGATGGTCCCCAGGTGGCCGGCGATGCCGGAGCCGTCGAAGTAGACGGTGGCGCGGACGATGTCGACCGCGGCGGGCAGGGGCAGGATGCCGTTCAGCTCGCGGAAGATCTCGGGGACCATGTAGAGGGAGATGCCTCCGCCGGAGGCGGGGATCCCGGCCAGTAGGGCGATCACCAGGACGGGGATGATCCCGGCGATGCCGAGGGTGCGGGTGAAGACTCCGGTGAACATCGAGATGCTGAAGATCGTCAGGGATCCGAAGCCGATCATCGCCCAGCCGTGGCCGTTGATCGCGCCGATCAGGACGTCGAACAGGAACCACAGCCACACGGCCATGCCGACCGCATAGCCGGCGAGCATGGGCAGGAGCTGCCGCAGGCGCTTGATCTCCGGGGCACCGCCGCGCAGGACCGCCATGACCAGGAAGCCGGCCATGATCCAGGACATGGCCGCGTACATGCTGTTGCTGCCGCCCGAGTCGGAGTTGTTCAGCGGCTGGACGTCGGTCAGTTCCAGCTGCGTTTTCTGGCCAGCCGAGATCTGCTGGAACATCGACTGCAGGGCGGAGTGCTGACTCGCGCCCGCGGCCGAGGAGGTGTACAGCGTGGCCTCGCCGCCCTTTGAGGTGGGCAGGACGTACACGCCGACGGTCTTGCCCTCGCGGATCTGGTCCGTCGCCGCGTCGAGGGAGGTGCTGGTGGTGAGGGAGAGCAGGTCGCCCAGGCCGTCCTGAAGGCCGCGGGCCGCCTGCGTGGCCTGTTCCTGGGAGGCGCCGACGACCACGACGGGCATGTCGCGGACCTGCGGCTGGTGCAGGGAGGCGCTCATCAGGCCGACGACGACGGTGAGGATGGTCAGCGGGAAGGCGGCCACCGCGAAGTACCGGAGCCGCTTGGAGCGCACCGGGCCACCGGCCATCGCGGGCCGGGGGAAGTGGGGGTCGTCGGTCGCCTCGGTGGTCGGAATGGTGAGCCCCTTGCGGCGCTCCACCAGGAGGTTGAGCGCGAGGGCGGCGACGAGCCAGGCGGCGAGGGTGAGCAGGTGGGTGCCGACTCCGCGGCCGTCGAAGTAGACGATGGACCGCAGCGCCTCGCCCGCGGCCGGCAGCGGCAGCACGTTGTGCAGGAAGCCGAAGAAGCCGGGCATCGAGTGGATCGGCATGGCGAGGTTGGAGGCGGGCACCCCGAAGACCATCCACAGCAGCATTCCGGGCAGCACCGCCAGTCCGCCCATGAGTTTCACGAACAGCAGCTGGCTGAGGGCCACGGCGCCTGTCGCGAGCAGGGCGACCCCGACGAACGCCGGATAATGTCCGTCGACGGCGCCCACGACCGGCCCCAGGATCAGCCAGATCAGCGAGCTGGTCGCCACCGCCCAGCCAGCCAGTATCGGCAGGAAACGGCGCACGGAGAGCAGATGGGGCACCGCCGCGATCATGCCGCTCAGCGGGGAGTACCCGACCATCATCATGCCGATCGCGGCGAACAGCACCGCGATGCCCGCGCTGTCACCGGCGGGCAGAGGGGCGATGTCCTGGTTCTTCGTGGTCCAGTCGTGGCCGGCTGCCACCGGGGCGAGGAGCTGCTTGACCGTTCCGGCCTGTGAGGCGCCGGCTGCCTGGGCCGTGTAGAGGGTCGCCTCGGTGGCGCCGTCCGCGGGGATCTGCAGGACACCGGCGACGTCACGGTCCTTGAGCAGGTCGAGCGCCTCCGAGCGGTCGGCGACCAGCCGGGGTTCGGCGGTGCCGTCCTCGGCGGACTCCAGCTCGTCGACGACGGACTGGGCCGCGGCCCCCGAACCGACGACGGCGACCGGCATGTCCCGCGTCTTCGGCGAGTGCATGGTGCCCATGTACGTCGCGTACATCATCGTGACCATGAGGAACGGCATGACGAAGAGGAAGACGTACTTGACGATCTTCATCTTCCGGTCCGCGTCGGAGGTATCCGCCTCGGACGAAACCGGCTCACGCCCGCTCGCTTCGCGGACGGGGGTCGGTGTTTCCATGATGTGCTCCTGATCGATGTGCTGGGGCGCAAGGCGCAGGCGTCTTCTCCGCGCTGTGCGTGGGCATGGGCTGTCAGCCCGGCCGGGAGCGCTCTCGCGCAGGGGCAGCCGGCCAGGCTCTGGAGGACTTCGATGGCGATGCGGGTGCGCGCCGAGGGGCGCGCCGAGGGGTGCGCCGCGTTCAGCGCCGAGTGGCGCGCCGGGGGGTGTCAGCCGGACAGCGCGGCATCGAGCGCCCGAGCCTGTCGGCGCCAGAACTGCTGGGAGACGTCGGCCTTGGGGAACACCGCGTCGAACCCGTGGAAAGCGCCAGGGACGATGTGGAGTGCGCAGGGGACGCTGCTGTCGCCCAGGCGGCGCGCGTACTCGGTGTCCTCGTCGTGGAAGAGATCGAGGGTGCCGACGCCGATCCAGGCCGGAGGAAGACCGGTGAGGTCCTCGCGGCGGGCTGCGGCCGCGTACGGGGAGACGTCCGGGCCCGCTACGGCGTCGCCGAGGTAGGACGACCAGCCGTATCGGTTGCTCTTGGGAGTCCAAAGACGCATGTTCCGCGTGTCCAGGTCCGTTCTCGTCGTCGTGCGGTCGTCGAGCATCGGGTACACCAGCAGTTGGAACACCGGTCGGATCTCGGCGCGGTCTTGGGCGAGCAGTGCGAGAGCTGCGGCGATGCCGCCACCCGCGCTGGCACCGCCGATCGCGATGCGGTCGATGTCGATGTGGAGTTCGCCCGCCCGCGCGACCAGGCCGCGCAGTGCGGCGTAGGCGTCCTCGACGGCCGCGGGCGCGGGACTGTCCGACGCCAGTCGATAGCGGACCGCGGCGACGGTGATGCCGAGTTCGCGGGCGAAGGCGATGCTCGTCCGGTCGTCCTGTTCCGGCGCTCCGAAGATGAGGCCGCCGCCGTGTATCCAGAGGAGGGCCGGCGCCGTCGCCTTCAAGCCGGTCGGCTGGAAGACGCGGAGCGAGACGGACGGTGCGTCCTTCGGCCCGGGCACGACTATGTCCTGAACGGTGAGGTCGGTCCCAGGGGCGGTCGGGCGCGGCTTCAGACTCCGCATGATGCCCGAGGTCACGGGACCGTAGGACACCTTGGGGAGGAAGCGCGCGAGCGTGAGATCGGGGTGGAAGGCACTCATCGGTTTCTCGGGCTCCCCGGGTCTGCACCGGCCGACCGGCGTGAGATGGCGCGGTGGCACCCGGCCGGTGCGGCGGCAGGGCATCGCCGAGGGAACGCGGATCGGTTCAGCCTGTAGGGGAACGGGGCCATGAGGCGCTCCTGCTCGTCAAGGTTGTGCGAGTCGCGCGACCCACTGGCGCGTGCACAGCTACACAGCCGGCGACGGCTGGGAGGCCGCCACCGGGGCACCGGTGGGAAGGCCGGTGCGCACCTGCCGGAGGCCCTCACGGACAAGATCGGGCAGCGCGACGTCGGTGTCGCCCTTTGCCCACATCTCCATGGACGTTCGCAGCACGGCAGCTGCCGCGGCGGCCAGCAGCCGGGGAGTCAAGTCCCGCTCGGCGTCGGTGCCGGTGCGTTCGGCGAAGAGTTCCGCGAGCTGCTGATCGGCCTGCTCGTACGTGACCACGTGCTGCGCCCGCATCGACGGCTGCTCGCCGACCACGCGCATCAGCACCGCGAAGTTGTCCCGTTGACCGGCGTATTGCGCGGCGAAGGACGGAAGCACCTGGGTCAGGGAGTCCCACGGCGGCTCCTCCACGGGCCTGGCCCGCATGGCGTCGAGCAGGGAAGTGCCGCTCCGTACCAGGCCGTCGAGGATCGCCTCCTCGCGACTGGCGAAGTAGTTGCGAAACGTGCGCGGCGACACGTCCACTGCCGCGGCGATCGCCTCCGGGGTCGCCGCGTCGAGTCCCCGCTCGACCATCAGGAACCAGGCCGCACGGCTCAATGCCGCCCGGGTCGCCAGCTTCTTCCGTTCACGCAGGCTCGGCTCTTTCGTCATGCCGACAACCATCCAGGATATTTTCCGAATTGGCAAGTTTTCCTTTTTGGCAAGATCGGGTGTGGGTGTCTAGTGTGAACCGCGGCGGCAGCTCGCTATGAGCCTGGCGGTGCGCCAAACGCCGGCAACGGCTGTTCGAACGCCCATGCCGCCGACGTCCATCGCCATGGTGAGCCGGTCGCCGACCAACCCTTGGTCAGCTCATCGTGCGCGCCCTCGGTGCCGTATTCCGATATGCGCGGGCACGGTTCGCGATGCGCCGCGGCCGCACCGCGCACTTCGGGAACGCTCGGGCCGCTGTCGGCCCCGCGGGTCGTGCCCTCTCGGCCACGCTCCTGGAGGCGGCTCCCCTCCCTCTGGCGCAGGCCGTCGGTGAACAGGCCGGTCAGTTCCTGGCCCAGGTCCACCGTGACCACGGGGTCCGGCTGCACACCGGAGCCCAGGTCGCCGCCATCCGCGCGGTGGCCGCCGGAGACGCCGTCATCGCGCCCGGCCTCACGCGGAAACTCATCGACGTCTTCAGCCGGAAGATCAGCCACCGCAGTCGCGATCAGGAACGTCGGCTGGCCTCCCTCACCGACCGCGAACGGGAGGTCCTCACCGCCATCGCCTGCGGCTACAGCAACGCCGAGATCGCCGAACGCCTCCACGTCGCCGAAACCACCGTCAAGTCCCACGCCGGCCGCATCCTCGCCAAGTCCGGCGCCCGAGACCGCGTCCAGGCCGTGGTCTTCGCCTACGACGTGGGACTGGTCCGGCCGGCATGAACCCGGCCCGCTCACGGGGCGGTTGCCGGTTCAGGCGCGACTGGTGGTGCGCGGTCCGTTGTACTGCTCGTCGGTGACCGGCTCCTGCCACTCGGTCTCGGAGGCGCCGTCGCCGAGGCCCTCCCACATGGCGATGTGCTCCATGAAGCGGTCGGACACGGCGCCGTGCCAGTGCTCCTCGCCGGGCGGGCAGGTGACGGTCTCGCCGGGGTGGGCCTCGAAGACCGTGCCGTCGCGGCTACCGATCAGAGCGGTGCCGGAGACGACGTACAGGGCCTGACCCAGGGCGTGAGAGTGCCAGTGCGTGCGCGCGCCCGGCGAGAAGCGCACCAGGTTGGCGCGCATCCGGGACGGCTCCTGGCCGGCGTGGATCACGTCGAACCACACGTCACCCGTGAACCAGTCGGCCGGTGCCTTGACGGTGGGCTGCTGCTTGGCGAATTCCATGCTGTTCCGTTTCTCCTGGCGAAGGCGCTGAGATGTGGCCGTGATGTGGCGCTGGGCCGCTTCTGGCGCTCGTGCTGCGCGTGTCCGCGGGCGTCAGCCGGCTGAATCAGGTGTCTCTGCGGGAGCGTGCCGCTCCGTGGCGGCGGACGTGCTGGTCCAGCTGGCGAGGATGCTGAGAGCCTCGGCAGAGGGGGACGCGGGTTCCGGGGTGTAGATGACCAGGGTCTGCTCGGGGTCGCCCTCGACGGCGAGGACGGCGAATTCGAGGGTGAGGTCGCCGACGAGCGGGTGGTGCAGGCGTTTGGTGCCGGTGGTGTGGGCGGTGACGTCGTGGTCGGCCCACATGCGGCGGAAGGTGTCGCTGTGCAGGGACAGTTCGCCGATCAGCTCGGTGAGCTGCGGGTCGTCGGGGTGGCGTCCGGCGTACAGGCGCAGCATGGCCAGGCAGTCCCCGGCGACCTGCTCCCAGTCGGCGTACAGCGTGCGGGCGGCCTCGTCGAGGAAGACGAAGCGGGCGAAGTTGCGTTCGCGGCGGGGCCGGGCTTCGAAGTCGGTGTAGAGAGCGTGGGCGAGCTTGTTGGCGGCAAGGACGTCCAGGCGTCGCCCCTGGACCACCGCGGGGACGCTGAGTGAGTCCAGGGTCCGGTACAGGACCGGGTGGACTCGCTGGGGGGCGAGCGGCCGCTTGCGGCGGGTCCGGGCGGGGGTGGGCTGGGTGAGGTCGAAGAGGTGGGCGCGTTCGGTCTCGTCGAGGTGCAGGGCGCGGGCGACGGCGTCCAGGACGGTTTCGGAGACGCCCTTGGTGCGGCCTCGCTCCAGGCGGACGTAGTAGTCGACGCTGACCCCGGCGAGCTGGGCGACTTCCTCGCGGCGCAGCCCCGGCACACGGCGGGCGCCGCCGTGCGGGGCGAGACCGGCCTGTTCGGGAGTGATCCGGGCCCGGCGGGTGCGCAGGAACTCACGGATCTCGCTGCTGCGGTCCATGGGTCCACCGTACGGCCGGAACCGGCAGGTCGGCGCCCTGGAAGGGGGTACTGGCAGACCCCCGGAAGAGCGGTGCCCTTTACGGCGGCCCACGGGGCGTTCGCGGGTGGTTGCCTGGATAGCGGGCTCACGACACTGCCCCCGGCATCCGCACGACGATGCCGATGCGCGCAGTGTGTGCGAGAAAGAGCGCATAAGGGTTCGGTAATGCCCATTGTCTGCCCCCGCGCGTCTGCACCCCCACGCCATGCGTCTGAAGAAGAGGAGAACCCTCGTGGCACCGAAACTGACCGGCACCGTCGCTCTCGTCACCGGCGCGAGCAGCGGGATCGGCGCCGCCACCGCCCGCGAGCTCGCCGAGCACGGTGCATCCGTCGCGCTCGTGGCCCGCCGCAAGGACCGCCTGGCAGACCTCGCCGCCGAGATCGAGAAGGCGGGCGGCACCGCGCTGGTGGTGGAAGCGGACATCGCTGACCGTCACCAGGCCGAAGGGGCCGTGGAGCAGGTCGTCGAGCGGTTCGGACGGCTGGACACGCTGGTCAACAACGCCGGTCTGATGCTCCTGGGCCCCGTCGTCGGCGCGGACGCCGAGGAGTGGGACCGTATGATCGCCGTCAACCTGCAGGGCCTGCTCCACACCACCCGGGCCGCGCTGCCGCATCTGCTGCGGGCCGCCGAACAGGGCCCGCGCCAGGTCGCCGACATCGTCAACATCAGCTCGCAGGCGGGCCGCGTGGCCAGCAAGGGCTACGGCGTCTACAACCTCACCAAGTTCGGCGTGAACGGCTTCACCGAGTCCCTGCGCCAGGAACTCGCCCAGCGCCACGTGCGCGTCGGTGTCCTGGAACCGGGCGCCGTGGAGACCGAGCTGGTCGGCCACAACACGCCCGAGGTCCGCAACGAGCTGGTCGACCCCGTCATCGGGCGGATCGAGCTCCTTGCCTCCGAGGACATCGCCGACGGCGTCGCCTACATGGTCACCCGCCCCCGTCGCACCGCGATCGGCGAGCTGTGGATCATGCCCACCGAACAGGGCTGACCCCCCATCCATCGCCCGGCCGCCACAGTCGATCCCCCCACACACACCGGGCGCCGTATGCGCAGCCCGACGTAAGGAATCCTCATGAGCAAGGTCATCTTCATCACCGGTGCCGGACGTGGTCTCGGCACGGACATCGTCCGCGAGGCCCTGGCGGCCGGCCACCAGGTCGTCGCCACCGGCCGCCGCCCCGAGGACGTCGAGAAGACCCTCGGCGGGCCGCAGGACAACCTGCTGGTCACCAAGCTGGATGTGACCAGCCTGGCGGACGCGCAGGCGGCCGCGCAGGCCGCGGTCGACCGGTTCGGCCGCATCGACGTCCTGATCAACAACGCCGGGAATTTCTTCGCCGGCTACTTCGAGGAGGTCTCCCCGGAGCACATGCGCCAGCAGATCGAGACCAACCTCTTCGGCCCGATGAACGTCACGCGTGCCGTCCTGCCCGTCATGCGCCGGCAGCGCGACGGCCACGTCATGACGATCTCCTCGCTCGCCGGTCAGGTCGGCACGGAGTTCACCTCCGCCTACGCGGCCTCCAAGTTCGCCGTCGAGGGCTGGATGGAGGCCCTGCACCACGACATCAAGCCGTACGGCATCCGCACCACGATCGTGGAGCCCGGCTACTTCCGCACCGAGCTGCTCGTGGACGCCTCCACCACCTGGCCCGAGCCGACCATCGACGACTACGCCGAGCGCACCACCGCCACGGTCGCAGCCTGGAAGAGCATCAACGGGCAGCAGCCCGGCGACCCCGCCAAGCTCGCCCACGCCCTGCTGACCCTCGCCGGCCAGGACCAGCCGCCGCTGCGCTTCGTCGCCGGCGCCGACGCCATCGAGGGCGTCTCGGCCAAGGCCAGGGAACTCCTCGCACAGGTCGAAGCCTCCTGCGAGCTGGGCGGCAACCTCGGCCACGACGACACCGACGCCTGAGCGTGGCGCCCACGCCGGCCACGGCCCGCGAGGAGAAAGACAGAGCCCCGTGAAAGCAGTCCCCTTACATGGTCATCCAGCGTCGGCCTGCGACCTGGACGTGGCCGGACAACCAAACCAGCGATCCAGGAGTTACGCGATGACAAACAGGCTGACCCACACCACCCGGACGTTGGCGGCCAGGAGGGTCTTGGTTCTCGGTGTCGCCCTGACGAGCCTCGCAACCCCCATCGCGTTCGCCGGCAGCGCGAGTTCCGACTCGGGTGTCACGGTCGCCCATGCGAGCGCCACGGCGAAGCAGGACACGATCACCAGCTTGGCGGCCTTCGAGAAGACGGTCCGCGCAGACCGCACTGTCACGCGCAAGCAGGTCACGTTCAAGAACGGGGAACTCGACATGGCCGGCGTGCAGTTCGCGCCGGCCAAGATGAAGCCGGGCAAGAAATACCCCGCGATCGTCGTCGTGCATCCGGCCGGCGGGATCAAGGAACAGACCGCAAGCCTCTACGCCTACCGCATGGCGCAGCAGGGCTACATCGCGCTGGCCTATGACGCGTCCCACCAGGGGCAGAGCGAAGGGCAACCCCGTCGGCTCGAAGACCCCGCACAGCGAGTGGAAGACGTACGCAGTGCGGTCGACCACCTCACTACGCTTCGCACCGTTGATCGTGAGCGGATTGCGGCTCTCGGCATCTGCGCCGGCGGCGGATACGCGATCAACGCCACGATGACTGACCACCGCATCAAGGCCGTCGCCGGCGTGGCCTCGTTCAATTACGGTGACGGTGTCCGTCAGGGCTGGAGGGGAACGGGAACTGCCCAGGAGCTGCGCGCCGGTCTTGAGGATGTCGCTCAGGAGCGCACAGCAGTGGCCAACGGCGCTCAGCCCGCGATGCTTCCGTACGTACCCGACTCGGTTGAGGGTGTCACCGAGCCCGACATGGTGGAAGCCAGCGAGTACTACCGGCAGGCGGACCGGTGGAAGCATGAGAACTCGCCGAACCGTTTCCTGAAGAGCAGCATGGACAAGATCTACGCGTTCGACGCCTTCGACGGTATCGACACCTTGCTGACGCAGCCGCTGCTCCTGATCGCCGGTAGCGAAGCCGGCTCGAAGTGGCACAGCGATCGGGCGTACAAGGAGGCGAACGGTGAGAAGGAACTCTTCGTCGTCCCGGGTGGTACTCACATGAGCATGTACGACAAGGACGTGAACAGGGCGGTGCCCAAGCTGGCTGAGTTCTTCGGAAAGCAGCTCGAGCACTCCGCGAACTGACCGCAGTCGACGGAACACCGGCGAGACGATTCCGGTCGTGTTCGCCGGTGTTCCGTCGACGTGTTCCGTGAGCAGTTCCCACTGCCCTGGCTGCGGTGCCCCTTCCTGAACGCCGTACCTCCTGCGGCCCGCCTTTCTCCGCCCACAGAAAGCCGTCTGATGACCCAACCCAAGGAACTCGTCGTCCTTCACCCGGCGCCCCAGTCCACCGAACGGATCTTCAGCCCGGAAACCCTGCGCCGGCTGCGTGAGGAGTTCGAGGTCCTCGACCTCGATGGCCACCCCGACGCCGAACGGCAGCTGGACCTGGCGCTTCCCCGGGCCTTCGCCGTGGTCGGTCAGCCCGACCTGCCCGCCGGACGCGTCGAGCGTGCCGTCCGCCTGCGCGCCCTGTGCAACGTCGAGGGCAACTTCTTCCCCAACGTCGACTACGCGGCCTGCGCGGACCGCGGCGTCCGCGTGCTCGGCTGCGGACCCGCCTACGCACAGGCCGTGGCCGAGTACTCCCTCGGCCTCGCGCTCGACCTGGCGCGGGGCATCACCCGCGAGGACCGCGCCTTCCGGGCCGGCACCGAGGGGTACACCTTCGCGGCCAACTCCGACTCCATTCTGCTGCGCGGCGCCGAGATCGGCTTCATCGGCTTCGGCAACCTCGGTCGCGCGCTGCACGAACTGCTGGTGCCGTTCAGGGCCGTTGTCCGGGTCTACGACCCTTGGCTGCCGGACAGCCACCTGGAGGAGGCCGGAGTCACACCGGCCTCGCTCGACGAGGTACTGGAGGGCAGCCAGGTCCTCTTCGTCCTGGCCACGATCACCGAGGAGAGCGAGCGACTGCTCAGCGAGGCACGGCTGCGGCGACTGCGCCCCGGTGCCCGGCTGGTCCTGGTCAGCCGGGCCGCGGTCGCCGACTTCACCGCCCTGGTCGAGCTCGTGAGCGAAGGCCGCTTCGTCGCGGCACTGGACGTGTGGCCCGAGGAGCCGGTGCCCGCCGAGCACCCCGCCCGTGCGGTGGAGGGGCTCGTCCTGTCCGCGCACCGGGCCGGCGGCATCCCCGCTGCTTTCGAGAAGATCGGCGAGATGGTCCTCGACGACCTCCTGCAGATCCGGGCGGGACTGCCGCCGGTGCGCATGCAGGTGGCAGCCCGGGAGCTCGTCCACCGCTACCGCAGCCGTCCGGCCACCACCGCCCCCGGAGCGAGGAACTCGTGACTGCTCTGCGAGTCGCCGTGGTCGGTGCCGGCTTCATGATCGGTGTGCACATCCCGCGCCGCCCGTGTCACCGCCGCACGCCCGGTCGCAACCGGCTCTGTCGCGACGGCCGGCCGCACTGCTGAGCCAGCCGGAACGGGCACCCGACATGGCCGGGCAGGCCCGCTCCGAACCGGCCTGCGGAAGGGATCTACGGCAGGGGTGAATTGCCGTGCCCACCGTCAGAGCTCGTCCCCATCTTGGCCCCGACGTCGATCATCGCAAGCATCGGTTCGCTCAATCGCGCGCCCCGCATGCGGATGTGAGCGAAGCCGTCCTCGATATCCGCGACGTCGGCGGCGGTCAGCTGGACCTGAAGCGCGTCCATGTTTTCGTCCATGTGCCCCTGTGTGATCGGCCCCGGGATGGGCACGATCCACGGCTTGCGGGCGAGCAGCCAGGCGAGCGCTATTTGGGCAGGCGTCGCTTGCTTGCGTGCACCCACGCGCTGCAGCAGTTCGACGACGGGCCAGTTCGCGCGGCGGGCCTCCGGGGTGAAGCGGGGGAGCGTAGCCCGCAGATCCGCGGGGCCATGCACCGTCAACGGGGTGACGGTGCCGGTCAGATAACCCATCCCACGGCCTTATGGAAGGTCAACGGCCTTGCTCATCGGCGCACTTGCAAGAGAACTGGCGTCGTCGCCAAGGCGTGGCGACCGGCTGGTCTGCCCGTCGCCCGGCGCTGACGGATGCTGCGTCGACGCATGAGGGCATGCGTCGGCAGGTCAGCTGCACCCATCAGGCGCGCGATCGTCGTTGCCGCTCAGCTCCGGATGCGACCCGGCGCCTGCGTCGCGGCTGTCAGCCGGCGGGGTTGTGTGGCTGTCCGGTGGTGTGGGGGCTGGCGGTGTGCGTGGTGGTCCAACTGGCCAGGATGTTGAGGGCTTCGGCAGTGGGGGAGGAAGGTTCGGGGGTGTAGATGACGAGGGATTGTTCGGGGTCGCCTTCGACGACCAGGACGGCGAATTCGAGGGTGAGGTCGCCGACGAGCGGGTGGTGCAGGCGTTTGATGCCGGTGGTGTGGGCGCGGACGTCGTGGTCGCCCCACATGCTGCGGAAGGTGTCGCTGTGCAGGGACAACTCGCCGATCAGTTCGGTGAGTTGCGCGTCATCGGGGTGACGGCCGGCGTACAGGCGGAGCCTGGCCACGCACGTCTCGGCCACCTGGTCCCAGTCGGCGTACAGCCTGAAGGCGGCGGCGTCGAGGAAGACGTAGCGGGCGAAGTTGCGCTCGCGGTGGGGCCGGGCTTCGAAGTCGGTGTAGAGGGCGCAGGCGAGCTTGTTGGCGGCCAGAACGTCCAGGCGTCGCCCCTCGATCACCGCGGGGACGCTGAGTGAGTCCAGGGCGCGGTAGAGGACCGGGTGGACCCTTTGGGGGGCGAGCGGGCGCTTGCGGCGGGTCCGGGCGGTGGGCTTGGGCTGGGCGAGGGTGATGAGATGGGCGCGTTCGGTGTCGTCGAGGTGCAGGGCGCGGGCGACGGCGTCCAGGACGGTTTCGGAGACGCCCTGGGTGCGGCCGCGTTCGAGACGGACGTAGTAGTCGACGCTGACTCCGGCGAGCTGGGCGACTTCCTCGCGGCGCAGCCCCGGTACGCGGCGGGGCCCCGGGTGTGGGGTGAGGCCGGCCTGCTCGGGGATGATCCGGGCCCGCCGGGTGCGCAGGAACTCACGGATCTCGCTGCTGCGGTCCATGGGACCACCGTAGGACGGCGTTCCGCCCGCCGGGGCCTTGTAAGGGGTACTGGCAGACCCCCCGAAGAGCGGGGCCCGTACGGCGGCGCACGTGGGCACCAAGGGGGTTGCCTGGACGGCGGGTACTCGCGAGCGCGCCCCCATGCCGGCGCTACTGAGGTCGCCGATGCAAGCCAAGGGAATTCATCACGCAGCCGACCCGGCTTGCGGGATGCCCAGTGATGAGCGTGGGCGCCCTGGGCTGGTCGATGGCAGTTGCTCACCGTCAACGGTCGGCTCCCGCTGACCAGACAGGGCGTACGCGGACGGCGGGTACAGCGGCGGCAGCGGGATCGATCGACGTGGCGGTCACCCTCGACGAAAGCCTGATCACCGGCGTCACCGTCACGGCAGCGACATCGAGGTCCTGGCCGGGACGGTTCACGAGCTGGTGTGCCCGGACGGCGTATCCACCGGTGAGGACAAGCGGATGGGGAGAGCCGAGCGCGACCCCGTCCGCCAGGAGCCGCGAGCCGCGTGCAGCTCCGGTATGTCCGTCGCGCTGCTGCCGGGTGCGGGAGGCGAGCTGAGGGAAGGCGTCCTCCCACACCGTGCGCACGGGGCGACCGACCAGAGTGCGCAGCACCGGCCACAGCTGGAGAAGCAGGTTCTGGCTGAGGTAGTGGGGAAGGCCCCCCGTGTAGGCCCTCGCGCAGGACGGTGCCGTACGGGCCCACAGGTGGCCGGAGTTGCTCATCGGCAGGTGCCGCAGAACAGGATGTCGAGCTTGACGTCGTGCGGGCCGACGTCGCGGCGCTCGATGGTGACGGGAGCGAGCGGCCGGCCGCCCTCGTGGGCGCCGGACGTGTTGACAGTGGTGGACACGGTGATTCCGCTTCGCGGATGGGAGGTGAGGTCAGGCTTCGGGGATGGTGCGGCCGAAGTCGGCGAGGGTGACGTTCTCCGGCTCGGGACCTCCGCGGCGGCCGGTCTCCAGGCCGTCGAGGGCCTTCAACTCGTCCGCGGTGAGTTCGAAGTCGAAGACGTCGATGTTCTCGGCGATCCGGTGACGCTTGGTCGACTTGGGGATCACCGAGCGGCCCTGCTGGAGGCCCCAGCGCAGCAGCACCTGGGCCGGGCTCTTGCCGTGCGCCTCGGCGATGCGGGTGACGGCCGGGTCGTCGAGGACGCTCCTGCGGTCCTCGCCGTAGCCCGGGTAGAAGGTGATCCCGCCGATGGGGGACCACGCCTGGTTGAGGATGCCGTGCCGCTCGTCGAAGTCGAGTACGGCGCGCTGCTGGAAGTAGGGGTGGATCTCCAACTGGTTGACGGCCGGCACGACGGAGGTCGCGTCGAGTTCAGGCCCGGTCTCGGACCGCCAGTTCTGGCCTTCCCCAGGTAACTGCACGTCGGCCCACGAGTGGGAGTCACTGCTCTTCCAGGTACTGGCAGTACCTCGCAGGCCGGCTCGGACAGACCTAACGTGAAGGTCTCGGCACGACACGCAGGACGATCAGAAGGAGGTCGCAGTGCCCCCGGCTCCGGCATCCGCACCAGCCCGTCGGCTGAGCCGCACCGTCTGTCCCGCGCCGCCCTCCCGCTTCGGCGACGTCCTGCGCGACGGCGCACGGGCCCGGCTCGGGGCGAGCACGCTCCACACCGATCCGCGCCCGCCGCTGTCCGCCGTAGGCGCGGCCGACGACAACACCAGGATCTGAGCATGGCCGACAGCACCAAGAAGGACCTCGCCGCCGAAGTGCGCGAGTTCCTGAGCACCCGACGGGCGCGGCTCACCCCGCAGCAGGCCGGGCTCCCGGTCTACGGCGGAAAGCGACGCGTGGCGGGGCTGCGTCGCGAGGAGGTCGCCCTGCTCGCGGGAATGAGTGTGGACTACTACGTCCGGCTCGAGCGCGGGAACCTCAGCGGTGCCTCGGACTCGGTGCTCGAAGCCCTCGCGCACGCACTGCAACTCGACGAGCCGAGCGCACCCACCTCTACGACCTGGCCCGGGCGGCGGCACCGTCGGGCCGACGCCCCACGGCGACCACCTCCCGGGTGCGGCCGACGATCCTGCGCCTGCTCGACTCCATGGCCGATGTGCCGGCCTACGTACGCAACGCCCGCTTCGACATCCTGGCCGCCAACACCCTGGGGCGGGCACTGTACGCGCCGGTCTACGACTCACCGCTGTTCGCGCAACGCGGGCCGGTCAACAGCGCCCGCTTCATGTTCCTGGACCCCGCGAGCAGGGAATTCTGGGCCGACTGGGACAAGGGGGCCGACGACGCGGTCGCCTTCCTGCGCACCGAGACCGGCCGCGCACCGCACGACAAGGCGCTGACCGACCTGGTCGGGGAGCTGACCGCCAAGAGCGACGACTTCGCACGCCGCTGGGCCCGCCACGACGTGAAGTTCCACCGCTCGGGCGTGAAGAACCTGCACCATCCGCTGGTCGGCGATCTCGCCCTGCCCTGGGAGGCGATGGACCTGCCGTCCGACCCTGGACTCCGCCTCAACTTCTACACACCCGAACCGGACTCCCGGGAGCGGGAGGCTCTCGGCCTGCTCGCCAGCTGGGCGGGCACCGGCACCGCCGTGCCCTCCCGGAACGACTGACCACCCCCGATCGAGGAGAACCACTTCATGCAGTACCGACCGCTCGGCCGCACAGGCGTCCAGGTCAGCCCGCTCTGCCTGGGCGCGATGATGTTCGGCCTCTGGGGCAACGAGGACGAAGCCGACTCGATCCGGATCATCCACCGCGCCCTCGACGCGGGTGTCAACTTCGTCGACACCGCTGACGTGTACTCCGCCGGCGTCTCCGAGGAGATCGTCGGCAAGGCGCTCAAGGACCGACGCGAGGACGTCTTCCTGGCGACCAAGTTCTTCATGCCGATGGACCAGGACGACCCCAACCAGCGAGGCGGCTCACGGCGCTGGATCATCCGCGAGGTCGAGAACTCCCTGCGGCGGCTCGGCACCGACCACATCGACCTCTACCAGGTACACCGACCCAGCCAGGACACGGACGTGGCAGAGACCCTCGGCGCCCTCTCCGACCTGGTGCGGCAGGGCAAGATCCGCTACATCGGCTCCTCGTCCTACTCCGGCTCCCAGATCGTCGAGGCCCAGTGGACCTCGCGGGAGCGGCACCTGGAGCGGTTCGTGACCGAGCAGCCGCCGTACTCGATCCTGGTCCGGGGCATCGAGGAGGACGTGCTCCCCACCGTGCGCCGTCACGGCATGGGCACGCTCACCTACAGTCCGCTCTCCGGCGGGTGGCTCTCCGGCCGCTACCGCAAGAACGCCTCCGAGGGCCCAGCCTCCGCGGCGCGCCCCCCGGCCCGGTTCGACATGAGCACCCCCGCCAACCAGCGCAAGCTCGACGCCGTCGAACAGCTCGCCGTGCTGGCGGAGAAGGCCGGTCTCACCCTGATCGAGCTGGCCGTCGCCTTCGTCATCAACCACCCCGGCGTCACCTCGGCGATCATCGGCCCGCGCACCATGGAGCAGCTGGAGGCGTTCCTGCCCGCCGCCGGCATCACGCTGTCTTCCGACGTGCTCGACGCCATCGACGAGATCGTCGCCCCCGGAGTCACGGTCAACCCCGTCGACAACAGCTACGGAGACTTCGAGCTGCGGGCTGACCAGCGGCGGCGCTGATGTAACCCGGCTCGGCCGGTCATGGTCGATCGAGCCGGGTCACCGTGACGGCATGCCGGCGGAGTGATCAGCCCCGGGGCTGTGCCCCGCTCGACCGCCCACTCCCGTGACCGAGCCTTGTCTCCCCGCCCCCTGCACGCGCGGCGGGCAGGGGGCGGCGCCTCACAGGAGATCGGCATGCGGCGTCACCGCTGCCCGGCGTGACGCTCATTCGACGCTCTGGGCGTCCAATCGCTCCCGAGAGAGTCAGAAAACCCGCTCTGACCTGCGAGTTTATCGAACCCTCCTGGGGTGACGTGTTTCCGATGACGTCGCATGTGGAGTGCGTGGCGATTCTGGAGCCGGTCCGAGAGGGCGTCTGACCTGCAGATTCTGGGCAGTGACTGTCAGTTCGAACTGTTTTCGGTGGTCGCAACAGGTGGACGTGGGGAACGCTGCCTGAGCTGCGGTTTCCGATGCTCCGGTGGCGGTTTGCGCGCAAGGCCCCAGCAATTTCCGACGCACGGATGACGCACGTTTTGATGGGGTGTCCGGCGTGATTCGAGGGCTGCTGGCTCATGGCTGGCTGGCCGGTTTCGGCAGCCGGGCTGCGCGGTGACCTGGGTCAGCCGCTCTTCAGACGCGCGCGGCCGGGAGGTTGTCGAGAATCGCTGAGACCGTCAGTACCGGCGTGTGCTCCGAGGTGTCGAGTCAGAGCCCGATGCGCGGAGTCTCCGCCCGCAGGACGTGGTCGAGTGCCTCGACCGTCCAGACGCCGTACGCGGCCTTCGGGCGCGCGGCCTCTCTGGCCCGCACAACCGCGATAGAGGGGGCCAGCACGACGACGAACAGCGGTCGGGTATGCACCCCCTGCGGGACCCGGATCGGTACCCATTCGGACCTATTTCTCAGGAATGGCGACAGCGTGTAGGGGCGTCCGCACCACAACGACGTTGCCTTCTTGCAGGCGCACGTGACCTCACCCCAACCAAAGGTTGGGGTATCAGGGACATCGTGCCCAGAACAAGGCGTGCCCGCCATCGCCTTCGGGTACGAACTCCTCCCGTTCGACGGTTAGCCCGGCCTACGGCATCCGCGCGCAGTTGGAGTGCCACGCCATCTTGCCCTTGGAAGTGAGGCGATGGCTGTGGCTTCCGCGAGCTGCCAAGTGCTGGTGAAAAGGACGTTGGCCCGCCCAGGTCCTGCCATCTGAGTTCGGTCTGATGTCGGCACGCGGGTGTGCCCGATACGAGTCACTGCCCATCATCGCAAAGTGACGAAAGAGCTTCCGGAATGTTCCGTGTCGGCATACCCTGCGGGAATTACCGCACGTCAGACCGCGGCGGTCTGAAGCGCGGCGGAGGTGTCATGGGTGGGGACCCGTATGTATCAGCAACGGTTGACGAACGTGGGGGGCCGGGGGTGTCGTCGACGCTCCGCGACAGGGCACAGGTGCCTGATCCGTACGGTGACCGGCCCCTGTTGACCTCTGCAATGACGAAAGGCTATGACGCCGTACCCGACGAAGAACGGGATCGGTTGCGGCGCTATCTGGAAGCGGTTGTCGTGGCCCGCCCGGCGCCCGTGCACACTGCAGTCGCCTTCAACGCGGTGTACTTCGGGTATGACCTCGGCGGCGACGGCTACGGCGGCAGCCCGCTCTGTCTCGACGACTTCCCTGTGATCACCTTCGGCGAGTGCGCCCCCGTGCTCCCGGTCGGTGCAATGGTGTGTGTCGCCACCGGGTCGGACCCGTTGTACGCCGAGATCGTCTATCGGGAGGGTTCCCATCCAGAGGTGGGCACCCTCGGTGACGTACCCGCCTGGGTGTCGGGGGCGCCTGCAGGGGCCGAGGGCCCGGGGAGACCGGGAGACGGCGTCGCGCCACGGCGAAGGGAGCTCCTGGTCCCGGATCTCCATGCCTTCGGCCCGGCTCTGAGCCTGTCATCGGCCCAGCTCCTCCGCTTACGCACGCGCCGGCGCTGGATCAACGAGGACGGGCATGTCGTCGTCGACGTCCGCTACCCGTCTCCGGAGGCGGCACTGCGCGACGACCTGACGGCCTATGCGGAGCATCTCCTGACGACGGCACGGGAGCAGCTGCTCAGTCCTTTCGTCCCCGTGTCCCTCGCTGCACTGGTGGGCGGCACGCACGACGACGACCTGCGAGCGGGGCTGAGCGGTCTCCTTGGGACGGTGAGGGGTGTGCTCAACTCCAGTGCGGTCTGGCGTACATGGGGTGACTACACCATGACCCGGAGCTCCCTCGCGGACTGCTGGCGGGACACCGGGCCGCTGGGCGGCGACGACCTCAGGTCGCTTGCCGCAGCGGTCGAACGCGCGGCCACCCCGGGGAGGCGCCGTTACGGTCTCACCACGCCTGTCACCGTGTACACAGCGGTTGGACCGCGGCTTCGCGGGTTCCCGGGAGCTACGGAAGTGCTCAGGGGAGTGGGGTACGCCGCAGCGGTGTGCCGGGCGAACGTGGCGCTCGCCGACGTCGTCCAAGGGGACAGCGATCAGGGCCTGTTCGAGAACGGCTCCCGGATCACGCTCGACGACGCCTTCGAGGGCGGAGGCGTGTGGCGGTCCCATCATCCCGGTGACGCAGAAGCGCACGGAGATCCCCTGGCCCCGGCCGGACGAGGCTGGACGTCCACGTTGTCCGCGACATCGGAGCCAGAGCCGGAAACAGAGTTGAACCCGGTCGATCTGCCTCTGGGCGACGACGCCTCTCTCGGCTCCGGTGAACTCCTGCGGAGTGACGCACAGGAGATCGTCTGGCGGGCGCCCCTGCGGTTGTCTCAGCTCATCGACGGCTGGTTTCCCTTACATCCGTACGTCGTCGAGGAACTTCGCCGGTCTCACGGTGAGCGCCCCACGGTTCGCCTCGAACTCGACCATGCCGGCCAGGCGTTGGAAGAGAAGGAGGCAGTGCAGGACGTCATCGCCGAACTCGGTGACACGTCGGGCCGTTTGACCGGGATCGTATGGCCCGGCGACTTCTTCCCCGGCCTGATGCTTGAGCTGCGTAGCCTCCGCGGCGGCTCGGTGATCCGCATGGCCACGATGCCGCTCGAGGAACGCGTGCTGGTCGGCGACCGTGACACCGGGCATTCTTACGACCCTCGTGTGCTCACGAGGGAGGACGTCCCGGGAAGTGGCCGCCACGGTGACAGCGCGGTCGGGCTGGGCCCCCGGCAGCTGGTGATGCGCACGGTGCGCCGTTGCGGTCTGCTCACCCTGGACGGCCATGCTCTTATGGACCGTTCCGTCCTGCCGAGCGCGGTCTACGGGCGTCGGCCGGCCCGGTCACAGGCCGCCGCCCTGGAATCGGCCGTTGCGGAACTGCTCGCGGAACGGCTTCTGGAACCGGCGCTCGGCAGCCGAGACGCCTGGGGTCAGCCTCATTTCCCGCCGCGCGACGGACAGCGGACCATTCCCCTCATCGGCTACTGCCCCGCGCGGCTGCGGGTGATACGTCCCTGGGGCGGCACCGAACCGGGCGACGAGGGGCTTCGGGGGATCCAGTTCGTCCCCGGTCATCTGCGCCGCCTGCGACCGGGGTGCTCGCCCAGCGTCGTTCAGCGTGCGGCCTTTCGGGAGCACTGCCGCAGGCTCGGCAAAGCGGACGGCTGGGAACTGCCCTACGGATACACGTTCGTCACCGAGCACACGCGCGGCCGCTGATTCATCACGCGGGTCTGGCCAGCCTCTCCCGACTCCTTGGTGTCCACAGAAATGGAGTACGCGTACATGCAGGACCGCTACCGCGTCGTCACGGGGCCGCCGTGGTCCCCGTCGAGCGTCTCGGCCCAGGACCTCGAAGGCCTGGCCGCCGCGCTCAACGCCTTGGACCACCCAGCCGTCACCGCCCTCAACGACCTCACGGCCGACATGGTGGAACTGGCCTTCAACTCCCTGCGGCCAAAGGACCGGCAGGAGTTGCTCGGCCGGCTGGGCATCCGCATAGCGGCCCCTCGACGGGTGAGCAAAGCCCTGTGCCAGGACGTTCTCGCCAGGCTACGGCGTGAGGCACGGCAGCACACCTGCACATGCGGAATCAAAGAACTCACGGTCACTGTGAGGAATCAGGTGGGCAACTTCGTCGTCGCGCAGGACGGCGAGACGGTTTCCGACCCCGTTACCCGGTGGGGTGCGACGCTTGTCCGGGCCGCGGTGTTTGCGTCGTGCAACGCCTCCGTCACCGACGCCCACATCCTTGCGTGGGCGGCGGAGCAGGACTGGTTCGCGGTGACGGCCGACGACAAGGAGACGGCTCAGCTCGCCGCTGTCGGTGCCGCGGCGCGCTCCATCGTGGAGGCGAACCCGGACGTCACCCCCAGAGCAGTGGAAGGCGACGAACCGCCGGTCGCGGGCGACGGGAATCCTGTGCGTGCGGCCGAGGCCGACCGGCCAAGCACTCATACCCCCACTCCCGAGATCGTGGTATCCGACCCCGGCACCTCTCTCGAGGCGACCGCTACGGCGTCCGACAGCGCCGGAACCGATGAGGGGACGGATCCGGAATCGGCCTGCCGACAGTTGCAGTCAGCCCTCGCGCAAGCCCGGCAAGCCGCGGAGAAGGTGACCAGTGCGGTCCGGGACGGCTGCCCCCCGCAGGAGGAGGACCTGGCCCCGCTGGCCGCGCTAGGTGCCGTCTTCGACAGCGTCGACGCGGTGCTCCGCACGGCGGGAATCGAGGGGGTGCCTCGCCGCCTGGAGGATATGACGTGCGCCGTACGCGCGCACTGGGCTGCGCACGAGCGTGACCTCCGGGCACGGGAGCCTCTGCGGGAACTGTTGGATGTCGCCTCCCGCCCGGACAGCTCCGCCGCTGCCGCCTCTGCGGCTGAGGCCGTGCGCGGCGCGGCCCGCCGCTTGCTGGACACACCGGTGTGGGAGGAGCCGCAACGGGAGGAAAGCGCAGCGCTCGCCGCCTTGGCCCGGCTCATGAGGCTGGGCCGGCAGGCGGAGGCCGCGGCGGAAATCCTGGTTCTGCAGGAGCAGGTCGTGCGGGTGCTGCCCACGTGTGCCATGGCGGTGGTAATGGCCCCAGAGCTGACGTTGGCTCAGCCGGAGGACGCCGACCGCGAGCCCACCGGGGCCGGGGCGGACGGAACTCCTCAGCGTGCCGACGCAGAGACGACCGTGGAGTATGCGGCCGCGCAAACGGCGGAGAGCATTGGCCAAACCAACAAGGAGACCGCGCCCGAGCGTGCCTCCAAGCCGGAAGCTGCGACGGTCCCTGAGCCGGCCTATGCCCACGACGCAGAGGCCGCCCCACCTGCGGACACCGACCCGGTACCGCTCACGGACCCGGATGTGCCCGCCCTGACCACGGCCCGGAAACCGGTCCACGCTGCCGATGCGCATGCCACGCCTCCTGCCACGAGCGCCCCGGCACCCCCCACGGACCCGGGCGGGCCCGTCTCGGTGTTCGCGGCACCTACCATCTGTCTCAAGGAGGACACGCCCGCCCGGGAAGCGGGGCCAGCCGTGGGTGACGCCTCCGACGACGCCGTAGCCGAGCGGGCGTTGGCGCAGCTGGTCGCGGATCGACGCTTCGGACTCGCCCACCATCTGGCGCGGGCCACCGGCCACCCCGAACCCCAGGTGGCGGCGCTCCGCCTGGCAGGTGCCGCCGCGCTGCTCACATCCGGTGACAGCCAGGGCGCCCGGCTGACGGCGGACCTGCTCCAGCAGTACGGCGGATACGCGGGCCACCACACCGAGGGCAGCGAACTCCTCGTGCTGCCTGCCCTGCTGCGTACCGCGCTGATCACCGGCGACCACTCGGCAGGCGCTCAGCTCAAGGCGCTGGCACCCCGACTCCCGGACCGGCTCGCGGAGGCGGCGACCACCGTCGCGGACCGTGCCCTCAGCGGTGCCCTGCTGATCGCTTCCCCGCTGGTCGCCGACGCCTCCGAGACGGAGGTCCGGCTGCGGGAGCTGCGTGAGCAGAGCCGTGCCCTGCTCGTGCCACAAAGGCTGCGGTTCGCGCGGGCGACGGAGATCGCCAAGCGCTGGCTCGCCCCCGACGACGGGATGCTCGGATCGCTGCTCATGACCGTCGTCGGCGACAATCGCGACGCGATACAGCAGGTGCGGGAGCAGGCCGAGCGGCTGGCGAAACTGGCCGAGGTCAACAGCGAGATCGACCGCATGGACCGCAGACACCGCTCGTCCAGCGGCAAGCCGCTGCAGGGCTCAGGACGGCAGGATCTGGTGCACCTGGTGGAGCGAGCCGTCAGCCTGGTCAAGGAGTGGTGCCTGGCGGTCGAAGGTATCCGTCGCGGCGACCGTTTCGACGGCAACCGGGCGGCCAATGAGATCTCCTCCCTGCGCCAGTCCCTGCTGGACGGCAGGGTGGCTGCGCTGAGCGAGCTGGAGCAGATGGCGCGGCGCTCGGACGCCATCGCCGCCGCGACGGCCTGGGCGGCCCGCGCATCGATGGAGGAACTGTTCGCGATGCTGGCTGGTGGCACCGTGACCAGGCGTTCCGGCGCTCCGGTCGACCCAGAAATCGTCCTGGACGCGGAACTGCTGAAGGTGTGCGACACCTGTGACGAGCGGCCGTCGCTCAATGCGCTGCTGACCGCGGTCGACCGGAGTTGGCAGGAAGCCCTCGACGAGCGACTCTCCCACGACGCCTTCACCGCGGCCCGTGGCATCGTAGAGCTGGCCGGACAAAAGTTGCTGCCCGCCGCCCGGGCTGGTGAGTTCGTCCCGCCCGCGGACGCTGAGATCGACGACCGGGAAGCCGTCCGGCGCACTGAGTTGCGGAAGACACACGCCGATCTCGTCGCCGAGGTGCACCGCGCGCAGGCCGACGGTGCCGTGACCGAGGATCAGGACTTGGGCCTGCAGGAGCTGCTGGCCGACGCCCATGACCGCCTCGAAGGCGGCGACCGGCACGACCTGCTGGACGTGCGGCGGGCGCTCGACACGGTGCGAAGTGACCTGCCCGCCTTCCGGCAGCAAGCGTCCGACCGGATCCGCGCCCGGCTCGATGCCCTGGACCCCACCGCGGAGGAGCGGGCCCAGGTGCTGCGGCGCCTGGAGACGAACGACCTGGCTACCGCCGCCGACCTCGTCTACTTCCTGGAAATCGGCGAACCCGTCCCGGAGATCGAGGGAGGCGAGTCCCACCTGCCCGACTTCTTCCCGGCTGTGCCCGACGGCCTGCCGGGAGGCATCGACCACGACCTCATCGAACTGGTCCGGTCCGGCGGTAAGCATCCGACGCTTCCCGTCCTGGACTACGGCGGCCTCTCCACCGACGAGGCGGCACTCGCGGCCGAGGTCCTCGACGAGTGGCGCGCGCTGGCCGCCGTCGAGCGGAAGGACCGGCTCCAAGTGGCTCCGACGAGACAGGTGCCCCCGCTCCTTAAGCTCCTCGGGTACGACGCCAAGAGCGCCAGGCCGCTTGACGACCGGTCCCAGCACCGGCGGGAGTACCGTCTCTTCGAAGCGACCGGAGTGGAGATCAACGGCAGGGCGAAGGCGCCCGCGTTCGGCTCGCAGATCAGGGAGCAGGGCGGCAACCTGCGCGTGATGATGGTCTGGGGCAGACCGCCTGCCAAGGTCGTCATGAGCTGGGCAGAGCGCGACACCAGCGATGCGAGCCTCCTCGTCGTCTACTTCGGCACGCTGAGCCGCGAGGCCCGCGTCGAACTCGCCGTCGGCTCAAGCCGGTTGCAGCCGCTGCTGGTCGTGGACGACGCCGCCCTCGCCTATCTCGCTGCCCGCGGCAATCGCCAGGTCAGCACCGCCACGCAGACGCTGCTGCCCTTCTCGGGCGTCAACCCGTACATCAGGGAAAAGCGCGGCCGGATCGGCGGCGAGATGTTCTACGGCCGTGACGCCGAACGCAAGAGCATCCTCGACCCACGCGGCACCCAGGTCATCTACGGCGGCCGGGGACTCGGTAAGTCGGCACTGCTTGCCGACGCCGGGGAACGGTTCACGGAGCAACGCCCCGGCTACCACCAGGCGGTGTACGTCAACCTCGACCAGGAGAACATCGGCAAAGGCAGCTCGTTCGGTCCGGTGACGCTGTGGAGCGTCCTGGAGCGGGAGCTGACCGAGGCTCAGGTACTCGACGACCGGCCGCAGGGGCGAAGGAAACGGCAGGAGATCTCCGACCGGGTGCGCACCGGCATCCGCACATGGCTGGACGGGGATTCGCGCCGCCGTCTGCTGGTCCTGCTCGACGAGTGCGACCAGTTCTTCGAGGCGGACGCCCCGCGCTTCGACCAGACCAAGAAGCTCAAGGGCCTCGGGTCCGACACAAAGGACCGCGCCAAGGTCGTCTTCGCCGGACTGCACTCCGTGCAGCGCTTCTCCAAACTCGCGAGCAACGGGCCGTTCGGCCACCTCGCGCAGACCCCGAAGGTGATCGGTCCGCTGGCTCCCCAGTCCGCGGCCGAGCTGCTGGTCGAGCCGATGCGGGCGCTCGGCTTCGAGTTCAAGAACCTGGATCTCGTCAACCGGGTACTCGGCTACTGCTCCTACCAGCCCTTCCTGCTCCAGATGTTCGGGCACCGGCTGGTCGAGCTGATGCAGCGCAAGCGGGCGCGGCGCGGAGCCGAGGGGCCCCCTTATGAGGTGGAGGTGACCGACATCGAGGTCGTGGAGTCGGACGCCGCGCTCAGAGACGGCATCTCGGCGGCTTTCAAGGACACGCTGAGCCTTGACCACCGCTACGACGTGATCGCCAACGTGCTGGCGTACCACGCCCGCCATCACGGCCTTGAGGTGCGGCTGAGCGACACCGAGCTGCGCGAGGAGTGCGAGACGTACTGGCGCAAGGGGTTCGAACAGCTCGACACCGAGGGTTTCCGCGCGTACCTCTCCGAGATGGTCGGCCTCGGTATCCTCGCGCCCAACCACGACGGATTGGGCTGGCACCTGCGCGGACCCAATGCCCTGCGCATGATCGGGACCTCCCACGAGGTGGAGGCCCGCCTGCTCAGGGCCGAACAGGACTGTGAACTCCAGGAAAGTATCGTGCAGGAAGGCCGCCCAGAACTCCCCGACGGCCAGCCGGCTCCGCTGACCAACACTCAGCTCGACGACCTTCTGGGCGAGCGGTCCAGCCGGACCAGGGTCGTCCTCGGCACATCTGCTACCGGAGTCACCGACGTCGCCCGGACCTTGCGGACGATCGCCGGACCGATCGATGGCTGGACGCTGCCGCCCGTCGGTAAGCCCAGCGTCTACAAGCAGGAGCTCACCGGAGGACGCCCTCGCGAACGACGTGTCGTCATCAGTGACTTCGTCAACTATCGGGACCCGGTGCGGCCTGATACCTGCCGGGAGGCCGTCGACCTGGCCGAGACGCTGCTGCCCGTCACCCCGGGAGTCACCCGAGCGGTCGTCCTCGTCACTGACACCACCCAACTGGCTCTGTGGCGGACCTTACTGATGGGAACCGAACCCACCTCGGCAGCCCCGGTGGTCCTGCGCCGTCACGACCGCCGCAGCCTGCGGGGCTGGGCTCAGCGTGTCAACGTGTTCCACACGGAGGACCGTCTGGACCGTCTCCACGCGCTGACCGGTGGCTGGCCGCTCTTGGTCAGCCGAGCACATCTCCTGCATGGCGAACTGGGCGATCCCGACGAGGTGTTGTGCCGCCTGGCAAACCTACGCACGGACCGGGCCGAGGCCCGCGCCTTGGCCGAGGCGACCGGCGTGTACGCGGACCCGCTGCTTGCCGCTGGGTACCGGGCCCTCGACGACGAGTTCAAGGACGGCCCTTTCGATCTGGAGGGCGCGGTGACCGCTGTGGCGCTCAAGATCGAGGACGAGGACGAGGGGCGGTGGATCGTCAACTGCCTCGACGCCCTTCAGGTGTTCGACCACGAGAACACCCAATTGCGCCTGGAACCGCTGTTGCGCCAGTGCGTGGCGCTCCGCATGTGACGGTGCGTGACACCGGACCGGCCGCCCGCATGTCCGGGTGGCCGGTCGCCTGTCACGGTCACCTTGCCGATAGCCGACCAGACGCGGCGTACGTATCCCGGCGGCGCTCCGCCCTGTTCATGCCGCCTTCTCTGCAGCCGAGGCCCTGGAGACCAGGTTCATAGGAGCGCACGAGGGATGACCCCAGTTGGTCACCCGCCCCCGATGGGGCCGCAGCTTGCCTGGCGTGCTTGGTGTGACAAGCTCGCGACCTCGTTTGCAGCGGTGATCTCGTCCGGACGCGATCAGTCGACGTCCGGATCACCGGCCTCTTCAAGGAGCCGGGTCGCGAGGTCGTCGGCCCACCCAAGGCCCATGTACGGAGGGCACTGATGGTGGCCTCGTCCAGGCCGTAGGCAGTGAAGGCTTCGTCGTCGGTCCACTCAGCGCCCGTGAGGTTCGACTGCAGGTCCTCACGCTCGAAGCGGCCACGCGCGTGACGCCGACCGAACTCCTCGAGCTCGGCATTGCTCCAGCGGCGGGAGGCCGCGAACACGTCGATCAGGTCGCGGGGCGCCCCGCGGTCGGCGAGCGCGCGGACCTTGGTCCCGATCACGTCCTCCTCGCGAGGACGGGCCCGTACCGGCTTTGGGTGACCGGTCGCCAGAAGATCTCCTTGAGGATGTCGACCTCGCATACCTGCCCGGTGGGCGGGTCGGTCACGGTGAAGCGGGCGGACAGCGGGGCGGTCTCCAACGCGTGCACCTTCCAGCCGCGGGCTTCCAGGCCGGCGCGGAGCGTGGCCGCGATGTCGGCCATGGGCGCCGGGTTCTCGGTGGCGACATCGAGGTCCTGGCTGGGGCGGTTCACGAGGCGGTGCGCCCGCACGGCATACCCGCCGGTTTGAACCAGGGGGTATGGGGAGCCGAGGGCGATCACGTCCGCCAGGAGCCGCGTGTGCAGCTCCGGCATGTCCGTCACGCGGCTGCCCGGGTGCGGGAGGCGAGCTGGGGGAAGGTGTCTTCCCATACGGCGCGCACGGTGCGGCCGGCGAGGGTGCGCAGCACCGGCCACAGCTGGAGGAGCAGGTCCCGGTTGAGGTACCGGGGCAGGTCATCGCGCAGGCCCTCGTGCAGGACGGTGCGGTACAGGCCCATGCACTGGCGAGGCTTGCCCAGGTCGTACGACGTCATCCCGGACCAGGCCATGTGCAGCGGAAGCTCCACGACCCCGTGGGTGGGGCCCTGCAACTCGTCCAGCGACTCCGGCAGGCGCCGCCGGAATTTCTCCCGGTAGAGCGCGAGGTCCTCGGCCTGCGCCCCCGAGAGGTTCTTCGGCGTGGATGCGGGGTGCTGTGTGCTGGAGGGCATGGCTCCATTATCGCGGCCGGAGAAGTCGCGACTGCTCCGGGTCTGGTGGGTCAGAGAGACGTAGGAGGGTGACGGTGGCTGCGCCTGTGATCCAAGCGACAGGCGATTAGGTCGGTGGCCGTGCGAGTACGGTGGAGTGGCCTGCCCAGGTGGACTTGGGGGAATTCATGACGTTCGAGCAAGAGTGGGCCGAACTGCGCGCGGCGGCGGCCGAGCGGACTGCCATGCAGACCAACAGCATTCCGGCCGACGGCGGCGGAGGCGGTGGTGGCGGGAACGGCCTGGTGGTCAATCGGGACGACCTCGGCGCTATCGGCAATGACGCGCATGACCTGCTGGGACGGCTGGCGAAGGAGGGCGACATCGCCCGTTCCTCCACGTTCGACGCGGCGACGGCGCTGACCAACGGGAACTTCGTCAGCGGTTCGGCCGTGCTGAAGGTGCATGACTTCTGGCAGACCCACCTGAAGACGCTGCTGGACGCCTGCGCGCAGATCTCGAATCACCTTGATTACAGCAAGGCCCAGCATGCCAAGGACGAGGCGAAGATCGAGGGAGATCTGATGCGGATCTCCGTGCTCACGGAATACATGAAATAGGGCTCGGGGGAGCGCGCAACATGCTGAAGTACGAGGACGTGATCGACGCTCCGGTGGCGAAGCTGAAGGCCGCCGCCGACGACTGGTCGGAGATGGCGGGGAAGCTGGACAAGCTCGCCACCGACGCCGCCGACGGGATGAAGGCCAAGGCGGACGGCGCGGCCTGGGAGGGCGTGAACGCAGGGGTCACCAAGGCGTTCATCGGCAAGACGGCCAAGGAGTTCGCAGACGCCGCGGCCGAGGCCAAGGGTGTGCAGCGGATCCTGGAAGAGGGCTACGCGGCCATCAAGAAGGCCAAGGACGACCTGGTCAACATCCGGGACCACGAGGGGCCCGCAGCCGGTATCCGCGTGGACGGCAACGGCAAGGTCGCGGCGCGGAACCCGTTGTCCGAGAGTCCCGCGGCGCGGCACGACCCCGACTACAGCGAGTTCGTGCGGGAGGAGAGGCGGAACATCGAGTCGTGGCAGAAGAGGATCGACCTCATCGTCGACAACTGCAACGACACCGACCTCGCCCTCAAGAACACCCTCGAGACCAACGTCACCGACCGCAAGGACTTCAGCGCTCCGACGTACACCAAGCTGGACCAGGAGGAGGCCGCCCGCGCCGCCGCTCTGGCAGCCAAGGGTCGGGACATCACACACGCCGAACTTCAGCAGCTCAACGAGCTGCTGAAGGACAACAGTTCGTCGGTGGAGTTCTCCAAGGGCTTCTACGAGAAGCTCGGCCCCGAGAAGTCGCTCGCGTTCTTCGGCCAGCTCTCCATGGACACGTACGAGTACACCAAGGTCGACGCGGAGCGCCTCAAGGACGTCCAGGAGCTGCAGAAGAACCTGGGCCTCAATCTGGCCACCGCCTCCCACGACAAGGAGTTCACCGACAAGTGGGGTCCGGAGCTCCGCAAGTTGGGTACGGAGCGCATTCCGCTGGCCAAGCACGACTACAGCGGGCCGTTCGGATACCAGCTGCTCGGCGGGATCATGCGGTACGGGAACTACGACGCGAAGTTCCTCAACCCGATCGCCGAACACGTGGCGCAGCTGCACCAGAAGGACCCGGGCATGTTCGCCGACAGCAAGGTGCTGAACAGCCCCTATAAGAACCCGTTCAACCCCTCCGGCGTGAACGGAGCCGGCTACGACCCGGCCACCGCCATGCTGGAGGCGCTCGGCAACAGTCCGGAAGCGGCCAAGAAGTTCTTCGCCGACCCCCCGACCGCGTACAACGAGGACGGTACGGTCAACCACGGCGCCACGGTCGACCTCGGCAAGGACAAGGACGGCGAGCGGATCGACAACTACCTCGACTTCTTCGGCAACGAGAAGTGGGAGTCCTTCCCCGACGTCAACTCGCTCGACCAGAAGGAGCACGAGGCGTCGCTCAGCCAGATGCCCGACGCCCTCGGCCACGCCCTGGAGGCGGCGACCCTCGGCTACCCGGCAGGGCATCCGGACGCCGGCGTGGTGCGGGACGCGGACAACGCCGCGGTCATGCAGCAGGTCATGGAGAAGTACGGTGCGGACCCTGGTCTGCTCAAGAAGCACGAGGTGATGGCCGACAGCCTGGGCGTCATGGGCGCCGGCTACATCGACGACATCAACTGGGCCTTGGCCAAGAACGATCCGGACAGCGTGTTCGCGCCGGGGAAGAACCCGGACGGGCACGTCGACTTCGCGGACACCGCGGACGGGAACGGACGGAGCATCGTCCGGGGCTTCCTCAGCACCCTGGGGCAGCACCCGGACGCCTATGCGACGGTCTCGACCGCGGAGCAGGTCTACACCCGCAGCGCGCTGGAAGAGACAGTGGGCCCGGACGGAAAGATCCACGACGAGGGCGCTGCCAGGGCCAGGGCGACCGTGCGTGTGGGCGCCGAGGTGCAGGGCATGCTCGACCAGTCCCGGGCCGACCAGGTGGAGGCGACGAACCTCAAGACCCACGAGGACTACGAGAAGGCGGTCGCCAAGCGGTCGGGCTGGATCGAGTTCGGGGCCACGGCGGGCATCGCGGCAGGCGTCGCCTTCCTGCCCGTGACCGCGGCCGTGGGCACGGCCGCGGTGCTCATCCCGCTGGCGACCGATACCGCCAGTGGTGCTGCCGAACAGGTTATCGGCCAGATGATCGGCGACATGTCCGACAAATCAGTGGACGAGCACAAGGAGAAGATGGAGGACCTTACTGACAAGGAGAAGGACAAGATCTACTCCGCCGGTGAGAGCATGGCCGAGGCCCCGATGGAGGGGTTCCTGGAGCTGCACGGTGTGGGCGAGGATGACGAGTTCAGACAGGACCTACAGGAATCGATGCTGATCGGCTACGGGGTCGGCAACGACCGGGAGAACCAGCAGGGCAACGACCCGGAAACGGGCTGAGGCCGGTGGACGGCCGAGGACACGTGAGGATGCGGACAGTGATCAGTCGTAGGTCGGTACGCGGGGGACTCCTCGCCGCGGCCGTGGCCGGCTCGTTGTTTCTCGGGGCCACGGGTTGTGGAGGGGACGGAGACGTGGACGGAACTCCGAAGACTCCGAAGGACTACAAGGTCGTTGCGGGGACACAACTGTGCGGTGGCAGGGCGGTGTCCGCCGACGCGTCCCGGGCGCTCAAGGTGATCACGGGGTCGTCGCGGTTCGAGGCGTCGGCGGAGGAGTACACCGTCGCGCAGGCCGCGACGGACCTGGTCGAGGCGTTCCCGGCCCCCACCGTCGGTAGAGAGGACGCCTGCCGTGTCTACACGCCCATCGGCACGCCGGATTTCAATCTCAGAATCACCTGGAGTCTGGAAGACGGCGCCCCGACGGGCGCCTCGGCCCCGAATTTCACTGTGCTGAAGATGGGGGAGCGGGCCGTGGCGGCGGCGGACAAGGCGTACGTCTTTTTCGCGTGCCGGAGCCCCAGATTGTCCGACTCGTCGAGAGTGGCCCACATCGTCATCGGCGTGGAGCATTGGGATATGCCGAAGGAACCCGAGGGCGACGTCGAGGCGTTGAAGGACGCCTACGCGACCGTGGCCCACTCCGTCTCGCTGGCCATGGCCAAGGAACTGCGCTGCGAGAAGAACGGCGGGCTCCCCGCGCGGCCCGTGCTGGATCCCGCGTAACCACCGGCGTGTGCGGGAACGACCATGATCAGGCGGCCCTTCCTGTCCGGAGGAGGGGTCATCCGCTGTATGCGGTCCGCCGCGGATGAGCGGTGCACGGACCTTGTCTCCAGGGGAGGGGGGAGCCGACCTCGCGCGTACCGGTCGCCCTACCCCTCGCCGGCCGGGCCGTGTTGACCCGCCAGGACCTGATCGGTGAACGCTGGGGCACCCCTGGCCGACGGTGGCGAGTGCGACAGTGGGTCCTGCTGCCTATGCGGACCGCAGTCGTGACGGCATCACCACCGCCGAGCGGAGCCTCTTCGGCCAGATCCTCACCGGCGGCATCCGCCGTCACCTCGCCGCCTCAACCGCGGCGGCGAACGTCAGGCCAACCACGCCCTCTACACCGAAAGGCAGCGACCACCATGCCGTTCATCACCGTCGGCCAAGAGAACTCCGCCTCCATCGACCTCTACTACGAGGACCACGGCACCGGGCAGCCGGTCGTGCTGATCCACGGCTACCCGCTCGACGGACACTCCTGGGAGAAGCAGGCCGCAGCCCTGCTCCAGGCCGGCTACCGCGTCATCACCTACGACCGGCGTGGCTTCGGCCGGTCCAGCCAGCCCACCACCGGCTACGACTACGACACCTTCGCCGCCGACCTGAACACCGTCCTGGAGACCCTCGACCTCAACGACGCCGTCCTGGTCGGCTTCTCCATGGGCACCGGCGAAGTAGGCCGCTACCTGGGCACCTACGGCTCCGCCCGGATCGCCAAGGCCGCCTTCCTCGCCTCCCTGGAGCCGTTCCTGCTCAAGACCGACGACAACCCCGAGGGCGTCGACGGTGGCATCTTCGAGGGCATCGAGCAGGCCGTCACTGCCGACCGGTACGCCTACTTCACCGCGTTCTACCAGGACTTCTACAACCTGGACGAGAACCTCGGCACCCGGATCAGCGAGGAGGCCGTCCGCAACAGCTGGAACGTCGCCGCCGGTGCCTCCTGGTACGCCTCGCTGGCCTGCGTGGCGACCTGGACCACCGACTTCCGCGCGGACCTTCCCAAGATCGACGTACCCACGCTGATCCTGCACGGCACCGCCGACCGCATCCTGCCGATCGAGGCCACCGCCGAGCCGTTCCGCCGGGCGCTTCCGCAGGCCGAGTACGTCGTCGTCGAAGGCGCCCCGCACGGCCTGCTGTGGACCCATGCCCAGGAGGTCACCGACGCCCTGCTCGCCTTCCTGGCCAAGTGACCGGCGGGCGGCCGGCCGCTTTCCGCCGGTGACGGACGCGGCGGGCCCGGCGGTGGCCGTCGCCCGCCCCTCTCCGGAGTGTGCGGCCGGCCGCCGAACGGGCCCGCCGATGCCGCCCGGCATGCGCGTCGGGGACGGGGAGAAGGCGGAGTCCGCGCGCCGGCGGACATGTCCGGCCGGCGCCCCGGCGCAGCCCCGGGACCCGCTAACCCGCCCTGAGGAACGGAGCTCGCGCGCAGGATCGCCACTCGCCGGAGTCGGCATCCGATGGCTGCCGACGGCCCTCTCCGGCGTGACGGGCAAGGCGTCCGCTTCCGGGTCCAGGGCGGCGAGCCGGTCCCGGCGACACCCCGCAATGGCGCCGCGCCGAACTCGGAGCCGTCAACGGCCACGGCAACGCACGAGGCGTGGCCTGCGCCCTCTCCGTGATCTCACGACGCGGCGAGGCGAACGGCCTGCGGCTGCTCTCCGCGGACTCGGTGGACAAGATCTTCGACGTCCAGGCCGACGGAATCGACCTCTTCCTGGGCGTTCCCGTGCGCTGGGGCGTCGGCTACGTGCTCGCCGACCCCCGGACGATGCCGCACATGCCCACCGGAACGATCTGCTTCTGGGTCGGCCGGGGCGGCTCGATCGTCCTGATGGACCTCGACCGGCGCATCACGTTCGCGTACACGATGAACCGCCTCGGCGACGGCATCCTCGGCTCCGAGCGCACACACGACTACCTCAAGCGCGTCTACGAAGCTCTCGGCGCCGCGAACTGAGACGCGCGCCCCCCGAAGGCCCGCTCCATCTCGCGCGGGTCGCTCAGGTCTGTGACTCGGTGATGATGTCGACCATCCAGGGGATGCCGAAGCGGTCCGTGCACATGCCGAACACGTCGCCCCACATCTGCGTCTCCAGCGGGACGGACACGGACCCGCCGGCGGACAGCTTCTCCCAGTAGCCGCGCAGTTCCGTGCCGTCGTCGCCGCTGAGGCTCACGGAGAAGTTGGTGCCCGGTGTGTGTGGCATGTCCGGTGGGGTGTCGGCGCCCATCAGGGTGAAGCCGCCCGGGGTCTCCAGCATGCCGTGCATGATCTTGTCGGCCTGCGGGACGTCCGGCTGGCCGAACTCCCCGTACGTGTTGAGTTTCAGCGTGCCGCCGAAGACCTCCTGGTAGAACTCCATCGCCTGTCGGGCGTCGCCGGCGAAGCTGAGATACGGGTTGAGGCGCGAGGCCATGACTACCTCCGGAGGGGGTGGACCGTCACTCCTGCGCACGCTAACGCCAGACCCAGACAACGGCCTGCTGTGTTCCCCCGCGCAACCAGCGGCGCGGGCGGCAGGACCGGGGCCGGACGGACGAACACTGACGAACACTGACGAACACTGATGGGTGCCGCGCAGGCACACCCTGACCATGGCCTTCGTACGCATCGGCGCCGGGGCCGACGCGTCGACGGGGCAGGCCGTGGCGTGGTGCGGGACGCGTGGTGCGGGACGCGGCGGCCTGGCGCCGCGGGCCGGCCGGCGGCGGAGCCGTCACCTCCGTCGAGGGCCGCCCCCCCCTGACCGGGAGCCGAAGGGCGGCTGAGAGGCCGGTGAAGCCGGGGTCCGTCAGGCGTGCCGGCGCATGTCGCTGCGCGTGGACCCCGGCCCGCCCGCTCGTGTCAGGCGGGGACGCCCGGTCGCTGCCGTTCCGTCTCGGCGAGGCGTGCCGAGCGGGTCAGGGGGCCGAAGACGGCCAGGGCGATCGCGCCGACCATCCAGGTGCCGGCGATGAAGTAGAAGACGCTGCGGTACCCGTGGCCGTTGTAGAGCGCCGCGACGATCAGGGGGCCGGCGGCGTTGGACAGCCGGCCGAGGCCGTAGGAGACGCTCGTGCCCAGGGAGCGGCTGCGCGTGTCGAAGAGCTCGGGGGAGTAGGCGTAGGCGAGGGCCGTGTAGCCGCGCTCGAAGAGGTTCACCAGGAAGCCGAACACGATGATGAAGACCGGGTCGAAGGTGAGCCCGTAGAAGAGCCCGCACACCGCGATCACCGCACCGAAGGCGACCAGGCACCACTTGCGCTCGAACCGGTCGGTGACCAGGGACGCGAGATAGCAGCCGAGGGGTGCGCCGACCGTGGTGAGCGCCACGTAGAAGACGGACTTCTCGACGCTGAAACCCTCCTTGGCCAGCAGGGTCGGTGCCCAGCTCGAGTAGCCGAAGAAGCCGATGGTCTGCGTCATCCACAACACCGTGAGCAGCAGGGTCGGGTACAGGTACTTCTTCTGCAGGAGCAGGCGCAGCGGAGCCCTGGTCGACGGCGTCTCGGCGACGGGGGGCGCGGGCTCGGGCAGCGGGCCCGTCTCCGCGGCGACGCTCGCCTCTATCTCGCGCAGGACCGCGTCCGCCTTGGCGTGCTCTCCCCGGCTCTCCAGCCAGCGGGGCGATTCCTTGAGGTGCCGGGTGAACAGGACGAGCAGGACGCCCAGGGAACCCCACAGGTAGACCAGCCGCCACGACCAGTCGCTGAGCGGCACGACGGCGCTGGCGATGAGGTTGGTGACGGGCGTGCCGCAGATGCCGATGACGATGGCGTACGCCTGGTACTTGCCGCGGATCGCCGACGGGTACATCTCGTTGATGTAGACCACCCCGACGACGGTCATCGCCGACAGGCCCGCCGAGGTCAGGACGCGGAACACGCCCAGGGACACGAGGTCCCAGGAGAACACCGCCGCGAACGAGGAGAGACCGAAGAACAGCGTCGTCCACAGCAGGGCCCGTTTGCGGCCCCACCGGTCGGAGATGCCCCCGGCGGCGAGCGCCCCGATGAACATGCCGACGAACGACAGCGACGTGACGTAGGCGACCTGGTCGACCGTGATGCCCCACAGGTCGATCAGTTTCGGCGCGGTGGTGGCGAAGCTGTTGATGTCCGCGAACTCGAAGAAGTAGGCGAAGGCGACGGCGAGCATGGTCGTCTTGTGGAACCGGGAGACCGGGAGCCGGTCCAGCCTGTTCAACGCGTTGGAGGTCTGCATGAGCGGCCCTTTGTCGAAGTCGGGGAGCGGGGCGGTGCGGGGACTGGGGAGCTGGGGAGCTGGGGGTGGGCAGGTGGCCGGCCGGTGGCTCAGACGTCCTCGCCCGGCCAGTACAGGCGCATGGGGTTGCCGACGAGCAGCTTGTGCTGCTCCTCGGCGGTCACCGCGACCTGGGGGACGTGGTCGACGAGGAGCCCGTCGTCGGGCATGTGGCCGGTGAGGTTGGGGTGCGGCCAGTCGGTGCCCCACAGGACCCGGTCGGGGAACTCCCGCACCACACGACGGCCGAACGGGACGACGTCGGCGTAGGCGTGCCGCTCACCGTCGAGGGCGGCGGGGCCGGTCAGGCTGAGGCGCTCGGGGCAGGTCACCTTCACCCAGACGTCGCCCGCCTCGACGAAGCGCAGGAACCGGGTGAACTCCGGACCGTCCACCGGCCGGGTCACGTCCGGCCGGCCCAGGTGGTCCACCACCAGCGGGGTGGGCAACGAGCGGAAGAAGCCCTCCAGTTCGGGCAGGTCGGCGCTCTCGAAGTAGAGGACGATGTGCCAGCCCAGCGGGGCGATCTTCCTCGCGATCGTGCGCAGGCCGTCCTCGGGCGAGGCGTCGACCAGCCGCCGGACGAAGTTGAACCGCACCCCGCGCACACCCGCCGCGTCGAGTGCGCGCAGTTCGGCCGCGCCGATGTCCGGCCGGACGGTCGCGATGCCGCGTGCCCTGCCGCCGGACGCCCGGACGGCGTCGGCCATCGCGGAGTTGTCCGCGCCGTGGCAGGTGGCCTGCACGATGACGTTGCGGGCGACACCCAAGTGGTCGCGGAGCGCGAACAGTTCGTCCTTGCCGCCGTCGCAGGGCGTGTACTTCCGCTCCGGCGCGAAGGGGAACTCGGCCTGCGGGCCGAAGACATGGCAGTGGGTGTCGACGGTGCCGGGCGGCAGCCGGAACGTCGGCTTGGAGGGGTTCCGGTACCAGTCCAGCCAGCCGGGGGTCTTGGGGGAGAGGGGAGACGAGGGAGACGAGGGAGACGAGGGAGACATGGCGGAGGGGATGTTCACGCGGCTCACCGGCCCTGGCGCTTCAGCAGTGCGTCCAGGCGCGGGTACGCGGCACGCGCGTTGTGCTCCTGGATCGCCGCCAGGTCCTGAGCGGGCAGCTCGGCCGCCTCCGCGTAGCGACGGGTGTCGTCGAAGTGGTGGCCGGTGCACGGGTCGATGTCGCGGACGGCGCCGATCATTTCCGAGGCGAAGAGGATGTTCCTGGCCGGGATGACCTCGAACAGCAGGTCCGAGCCGGGCTGGTGGTACACGCACGTGTCGAAGTAGACGTTCCCGAGGACGTGTTCCTCCAGCGGAGGCCTGCCGAGCGCCATCGCCAGGCCCCGGAAGCGGCCCCAGTGGTACGGGACCGCGCCGCCGCCGTGCGGGATGACGAACCGCAGGGTCGGGAAGTCGGCGAACAGGTCACCCTGCACCAGCTGCATGAACGCCGTGGTGTCGGCGTTGAGGTAGTGCGCGCCGGTGGTGTGGAAGGCGGGGTTGACGCTCGTACTGACGTGGATCATCGCCGGGATGTCGTACTCCACCATCTTCTCGTAGACGGGGTACCACGAGCGGTCCGTCAGCGGCGGGGCGGTCCAGTGACCGCCCGACGGGTCGGGGTTCAGGTTCAGGGCCACCGCACCGAACTCCTCGACGCACCGGGTGAGTTCGGGAAGACAGGTCGCGGGGTCGACGCCGGGCGACTGCGGGAGCATCGCGGCGGGCACGAACCGCCGCGGGTACAACTCGCTGACCCGGAAGCACAGTTCGTTGCAGATCGCCGCCCAGGCGGCGGAGGTGTCGAAGCCGCCGATGTGGTGCGCCATGAACGACGCGCGGGGCGAGAAGATCGTCACGTCGACGCCGCGCTCGTCCATCAGCCGCAGCTGGTTCGACTCGATGCTCTCGCGCAGCTCGTCGTCGCCGATGCGCAGGTCCGCGCGGGCGGGGGCGGCCGAAGGGTCGGTGAGGGAGGCGATCTGCCGGGTCCGCCAGGCCTCCAGCGCCGGCGGCGCGGTCGTGTAGTGACCGTGACAGTCGATGATCATTACGGTGTCCTTCTCCAGGTGCCGGGTGCCCGGGTGCCGGATCCGGGTTGCCGTGCAGCCTGGCTCCGTCCGGCGCGGCCCGGCGAGACACCGGAACACAGAACTAACGTCCCCTTAACACTCCGGCCGGCCCCCCGACCATGTGGTTTACATTCGGAACCGGCGGACCAGGGAAGCGGCTGAGAGGAGGCGGGCAGGGTGCAGATACTGCTGGCCGAGGACGACGACGGGGTGGCCGCGGCGCTCGTGGAGGTCCTGTACGACCATGGGCATGTCACCAGGCGGGTCCGGTACGGCAGTGCGGTGATGACCTACCACCGCAGCTCCGACCTGCTGCTTCTGGACCTGGGCCTGCCCGACATCGACGGTCTGGACGTGCTGCGCGCGGTCCGTGCGGTCAGCGACCTGCCGGTCGTCGTGCTCACCGCGCGCGGCGACGAGCGCTCGGTCGTGCGCGGCCTGCGGCTCGGCGCCGACGACTATCTCGTCAAGCCGGTACGCCTGGCCGAACTCCTCGCCCGCATCGAGACCGTCACCCGGCGCACCGCCGCGAAGGGCGCTCCGCCGGTACGGACGGTCCGCGCCAAAGACGTCGAGGTCGACCTCGACGCCCGCCGCGTCCGGGTCGCCGGGACGGCGGTCGAGCTGACCACCAAGGAGTTCGGCATCCTCGCCGTGCTGGCCGGCCGGGCGGGCACGGCGGTCAGCCGGGAACAGCTCCTGGACGAGGTGTGGGGCGACGCCCACCACTCCGTGTCCCGCTCCCTCGACGTCCACCTCACCCAGCTGCGCGCCAAACTGCGCCGCCCCGAGCTGCTCACCACGATCCGGGGCTTCGGCTACCGTTTCGGGGACTCCGAGGACTGAGGAGCCGACGCGTGCGCACCCGGGTCCAGGCCGCGCTGCTGGTGTTCGCCGTCCTCGCGGTCGCCGCGTTCGCCGTACCGCTGCTGCTGTTCACCGCCTCCGACCGCACCCAGCAGCTGGTCCTCTCCCGCAGCGCCGACCTCGACCGCTTCGCGTCGCTCATGGACCAGGCCGCGGCGACCGGCGACACCTCCGCGCTCACCGCCGAGGCGCGCCGCTACACCCGGCTGTACGGCGAGCCGCTGGTCGTCACCGACACGCGCCGCAGCCCCGTCGTCCAGACCGGCGGCATGAGGGCCGCCGATCCCGCCGTCGCCCGGCTGCTCGACGCGGCCCTGCGCAACCAGACCGCGCACCCCGCGGGCTCGCTGCGGCCCTGGTCACAGGGGTACCGGATGTTCGCCGAACCCGCGGGCACCGGGACCCGGGTCTCCGGTGCCGTCGTGCTGCGGGCCTCGGTGGGGACCGCCGCGCAGGACATCGCCCGGCGCTGGGCCGCGGTCCTCGCCGGAACGGCTCTGGTCGCCCTCGCCTGCACGGTCCTCGCCCGGGCCGCGACCGGCTGGGTGGTCAGCCCGCTGCGCCGCCTCGACCGCGCGGTCGGCCAGCTCGCGGCGGGCCTGCCGCCCGAACAGACCCGGGCCGGCGGCCCGCCCGAGCTCCGCCAGCTGGCCATCGGCTTCAACCGTATGGCGCGTACCGTCACGGCGGCCCTGGAACAGCAACGCCGGCTCGTCGCCGACACCTCGCACCAGATGCGCAACCCCATGGCGGCGCTCCGGCTGCGCGTCGACGCCCTGCACGCCCATCTGCCCAGGTCCGCCGACCGTACCTACACCGGCGTCACCACCGAGCTCGACCGCCTGGAAACGCTCCTCGACGACCTGCTCGCCCTGGCCGCGGCGGAACACCGGGCCGGGGAACTGACCGTGACCGACGGCTCGGACGCGCACTGCGACGCGATGGCGGTCGCGGCCGACCAGTACCGGCTGTGGGAGCCGGTCGCACGCCGCGCCGGCGCCCGCCTCACCCTCCGGGACGCTCCGGCGCCCGTCACGGCCGCCTGCACCGACCGCGAACTCGCCCAGGTCACGGACGTCCTCCTGGACAACGCCATCAAGTACGCGGGCCGGGACGCCGAGATCTCGCTGTCCTGTACGACCGAGGGCCCGCTCACGGTCCTCACGGTCACCGACGACGGCCCCGGCCTCCATCCCGGCGAACTCACCCTGGCCACCACGAGGTTCTGGCGCTCGGGCCGGCAGAACGGCACCACGGGTACGGGACTGGGGCTGGCCATCGCCGAACAACTGCTGGCGGGCCGCGACGGCCGGCTGGAACTGGCATCGGCACACCCCCGGGGACTGCGGGCCAGGGCGGTCCTGCCGGGAAGCCGGGCGGACGGGGGCGCGCGGTGAACGGGGGACGCGGTACCGCGCACGGCGGCGGGCCGGGTGTCGCGTGGCGCGGGGCACGCCTGGGTACGTCGCCTCGGTTCTCGCCTCGGCGCGCTCACGGGGACGCGCCGTGACCCGCCCCGTCGACCGCCGCACGGCGGTGCGTGCCGCTCTCGGCACGGCGGCCGTCGCCGTCCTCGGCGGCGCGCTCACCGGTGACACCTCGTCGCAGCGTCCCGGACCGAGCGGTGTCCTGCGCTTCGCGACCGGTGAACCCACAGCGTTCTACGAGGCCTTCGGCCGCCTTCTGGCCGCCGAACTCCAAGCGGAGTACCCCCGCCTGGGCTGCCGCGTGCGCACCACCGCGGGCAGCGTCGCCAACATCCGGCTGCTGCGCGACCGCCAGGCCGACCTCGCCCTCGTCCTCACCGACACCGCACGGGCCGCCCAGGGCACCGCACTCTTCCCGCGCCCGGTGCCCCTGCGCGCGATCGGCCGGGTGTACGAGACGTATCTCCAGTTCGCCGTCCGCGCCGATTCGTCCGTGCGGGCCGTGTCCGACCTGGCCGGACACACCGTCTCGCTCGGCGCGGCCGGATCGGGCGCGGCTGAACTCGGCGAACGGCTCCTGCACGCCGCGGGTCTGTCGCCCGGCACCGACGTGCCCGTACGGCACCTCCCGCTGGCCGTCGCGGCAGACGCCGTGCGGGCGGGCTCCGTGGACGCCCTGCTCGTCGCGGGCGGGGTACCGCTGCCCGTCCTGTCCGACCTCGACGAGAGCCCTGGCCTGCGCTTCCTGCCGCTGGCCGGCCTGCTGCCCCGGCTCAGCGACCGTGCCGGCCGGGCCGGCTCGGGCCTGGAGGAGGTGACCTTGCCGCAGGGCGCGTACCGGACGGCGGGCGGCGTCGCCACGATCGGGGTGTCCAACCTGCTGGTGTGCCGCCCCGACCTCTCCCGCACCGTGGCCGACGCGCTCACCCGCCTGCTGGTGCTGCGCGCTACCGCGCTCGTCCCCGGCAACGCCGTCGGCACTCAGTTCCTCGACGTCCGCAGCCTGATCGGTACCGGCAGCATCGCCCTGCACCCCGGAGCGGCAGCGGCGTACCGCTCGCTGCACGGCTGAACGCCGGGGAACGGACCGTCCGGCGCCTGCGGTACGCCCCGCCCGCAGCCGGCGGCGACACGATCCCGCCATGGCCGGCTCGCGCCCTTCTCACACCCCGCCGGGCTGCTCAGACTGCGAGACAAGGAGACAGAGGGGGGCGGATCATGGCCGGGCGTGGACGGGGCACGGCTGCTCGCCGCCGGCGGGCGGCACGGCTGAAGCGGGGCGCGGCGGGCGGTGCCCTGGCGCTGGCCCTGTCGGTGGTCTTCTGGTCGACGGTGTGGCCGTACGTCACGGGAGCCCTGCTCCTCGGCGGTGCCGCGGCGGCCGGGTGGTGGCTGTGGCGCACGGACCGGCTCGTCCGCGGGCGGGACCGTGCCTGGCGGCGGGAGGAGGCGCTGCGCGCCGGCCGCCGGACACTCGCCGAGGCCGACGCGATGACGGGGACCGAGTTCGAGGACATGGTCGCGGGCCTGTGCCGGCGGGACGGATGCACCGAGGTCCGGCGGGTGGGCGGCGCGAACGACAACGGCGCCGACGTCGTCGGCCGGCTCCCGGACGGCCGCACGATGGTGATCCAGTGCAAGCGCTACGCCCCGAGCAGCACGATCGCCAGCCGGGAACTGCGCGATCTGCTGGGCGCCCGGGTGCACTTCGGGGCCGACCTGGCCGTGTTCGTGACGACCACGCGGTTCAGTCGCCCCGCCGAGACCTTCGCCCTGCGGCACGGCATCCTCGCCGTCCACCGCGACCACCTCGGCCTGTGGAACAACGGGGCCTCCCTCCTGTCCCTGAGCGAGGTCAACGGCCGCGGACAGGGCGACTGTCGCCATCGGGCGCGCTGGAGGCAGGCGTACGGGAAGTGACGGGGGAGACGGGGCGACGAGGAGTGACGGGGGAGAAAGGCAGACGTCCGGGCCGGCCCCCCGGGCCGGCCCGGACGTTCCGCGTGACGATCAGACCAGGTCGAACCGGTCCAGGTTCATGACCTTGTCCCACGCGGCGACGAAGTCCTTCACGAACTTCTCCTTCGCGTCGTCGCTCGCGTACACCTCGGCGAGCGCGCGCAGCTCGGAGTTCGAGCCGAAGACGAGGTCGGCACGGCTGCCGGCCCACTTGATCTCACCCGTGGCGGCGTCGCGGCCCTCGAAGGTGGTCTGGTCCTCGGACGTCGCCTTCCACGTCGTGCCCAGGTCGAGCAGGTTGACGAAGAAGTCGTTGGTCAGCGACCCGGGGGTCGTGGTGAGGACGCCGAGCTGCGACTGCTGGTGGTTCGCGCCCAGCACGCGCAGGCCGCCGACGAGGACGGTCATCTCGGGGGCGCTGAGGCTGAGCAGGTTCGCCTTGTCGAGCAGCAGGAACTCGGCCGGCAGGCGGTTGCCCTTGCCGAGGTAGTTGCGGAACCCGTCGGCGGTCGGCTCCAGCGCGGCGAACGACTCCACGTCGGTCTGCTCCTGCGAGGCGTCCACCCGGCCCGGCGTGAACGGCACCTCGACCTGGAAGCCGGCCTCCTTGGCGGCCCGCTCGACGGCCGCGACGCCACCGAGCACGATCAGGTCGGCCAGGGAGACCTTCTTGGCGCCGGAGTTGAACTCCCGCTGGATCCCCTCAAGGGTGCGCAGCACCGTGGCGAGCTGGTCGGGGTCGTTGGCCTCCCACGCGCGCTGCGGCTCCAGGCGGATGCGGGCGCCGTTGGCGCCGCCGCGCTTGTCGCTGGCGCGGAACGTCGAGGCCGACGCCCACGCGGTGGACACCAGCTGCGAGACGGACAGTCCCGAGTCGAGGAGCTTGGTCTTGAGGACCGCGATGTCCTCGGCGTCGATGGCCTCGCCCTCGGCCTCCGGCAGCGGGTCCTGCCACGGCAGGGTCTCCTCGGGGACCTCCGGGCCGAGGTACAGCGACTTCGGGCCCATGTCACGGTGGGTCAGCTTGAACCAGGCGCGGGCGAAGGCGTCCGCGAACTGGTCCGGGTTCTCCAGGAAACGACGCGAGATCTGCTCGTAGACCGGGTCGAAGCGCAGCGCCAGGTCGGTGGTGAGCATCGTCGGGAGGTGCTTCTTCGACGCGTCGTGCGCGTCGGGGATGATCGCCTCGGCGTTCTTCGCCACCCACTGCTTGGCGCCGGCCGGGGACTCGGTCAGCTCGTACTCGAACTCGAACAGGTTCTTGAAGAAGCCGTTGCTCCACTGGGTGGGCGTGGCGGTCCAGGTGACCTCCAGACCGGAGGTGATGGTGTCGCCGCCCTTGCCGGTGCCGTAGGCGTTCTTCCAGCCCAGGCCCTGCTCCTCCAGCGAGGCGGCCTCGGGGTCGTCGCCGACGTTGTCCGCCGGGCCCGCGCCGTGGGTCTTGCCGAAGGTGTGACCGCCCGCGATCAGGGCGACCGTCTCCTCGTCGTTCATCGCCATCCGGCGGAACGTCTCACGGATGTCACGGGCCGCGGCGAGCGGGTCCGGGTTGCCGTTGGGGCCCTCCGGGTTGACGTAGATGAGGCCCATCTGGACCGCGCCGAGGGGGTTCTCCAGCTCACGGTCGCCGGTGTAGCGCTGGTCGTCGAGCCAGGTGGTCTCGGGACCCCAGTACACGTCCTCCTCGGGCTCCCAGACGTCCTCACGGCCGCCGCCGAAGCCGAAGGTCTCGAAGCCCATCTGCTCCAGCGCGACGTTGCCCGTGAGGATCATGAGGTCGGCCCAGGAGATGGACTGGCCGTACTTCTTCTTGACCGGCCACAGCAGACGGCGGGCCTTGTCGAGGTTGGCGTTGTCCGGCCAGCTGTTGAGGGGGGCGAAGCGCTGCTGGCCGGCGCCGGCGCCGCCGCGGCCGTCGCTGATGCGGTAGGTGCCCGCGCTGTGCCAGGCCATACGGATCATCAGCGGGCCGTAGTTGCCGAAGTCGGCGGGCCACCAGTCCTGCGAGGTGGTCAGCACCTCGGCGATGTCCTGTTTCACGGCCGCGAGGTCGAGGTTCTTGAACGCCTCGGCGTAGTCGAACTCCTCGCCGAGCGGGTTGGCCACGGCCGGGTTCTTGGCGAGGATCTTCAGGTTGAGGCGCTCCGGCCACCACTGGCGGTTCCCGCCGCCCTGGGTCGGGTGCAGGGCGCGTCCGTGCGCGACCGGGCAGCCTCCCGTCTCCTCGGGCTTCGGATCGGTGACGATCGCGTCGTGGTTCTCAGTCATGGGGAATCCTTCCGAACGGGGTGGACCCAGGTGCTCAGGTCTTGCTGCTCAGGTCTCGGTACTCAGGTCTCGGTACTCAGGCACTGCGGCTGGTGGAACAGGCGGGGCACAGGCCCCAGTAGGTGACCTCGGCCTCGTCGATCGAGAAGCCGTGGTCCGCCGAGGCGGTCAGACAGGGGGCCTCGCCGACCTCGCAGTCGACGTCGGCGACGACACCGCACGACCGGCACACGACGTGGTGGTGGTTGTCCCCGACGCGGCCCTCGAACCGGGCCGGGCTGCCGGCCGGTTCGATACGGCGTATGAGCCCGGCCGCGGTGAGCGCGTGGAGGGCGTCGTACACGGCTTGGAGGGAGATGTGGCCGACACGGTCGCGCACTCCGGAGGCGAGGGCCTCGACTCCGAGGTGGTCACCGCCCCGGACGGTCTCCAGCAGCGCGACACGGGCGGCCGTCACCCGCAGGCCGGCACCGCGCAGCTCATCGGCGGTGGTCCGGCTCTGGGGCGAAGTCATGGCGCACAACCTACCGGCACAAACACGAATGGTTCAAGAAATGGATTCATTCCAATTCTGGGGGTCGTGTCGGACGGCGGCGGGGCGGGCGGTCAGGACGGCTGCGCCCCGGTGGCCCCATGGGGCACCGGGCCGTGAGCACACCCGTCCCATGTGTCGGGGATCACAGGTTTGGGGATGAGTTCCAGGCCGGGGGGTTGTCCGTACCCAGGCGTGACGAACCGCGCGTGGATGCGAGGATGAGGCGCCATGACAGCCGGGTGGTGTGCGCGCACGGTACGGGCCGCGGTGTTCGCGGCCGTCTGTGTGCTGCTCGCCGCCCTGGGGCACGTGATGATGTCCGGCGGCCGGGTGCCCGCGTGGACACTGGCCGCCGGATTCGGTGCGACCGGAGCGGCCGGCTGGTGCCTGGCGGGCCGTGAACGCGACCTCCCGCTGATCGTGTCCGTCGTGGTCGCCGCCCAGACGGCCCTGCACTGGTCGTTCTCCCTCGCGCAGCCGGCGGCGGAGGCGACCCCGCCCGTCACGTCGACGCGCATGGGCTCGGCCCACATGGGCATGGCCCACATGCATCACACGCCTCCGATGGAAGCCATGGAAGCCATGGAAGCCATGGAAGTCATGGGGGCTGTGCAGGCCGTGCAGGTCGTGGGGGACGCGCAGGGTAGGGGTGGCGACGGTTCGTCGTCCTTCGGCATGCTCGCCGCCCACCTGCTGGCCGCGCTGCTGTGCGGGCTGTGGCTGGCCTACGGGGAGCGCGCCGCGTTCCGCGTCCTGCGGGCGGTGGCCGGGTGGCTGGCCGCTCCGCTGCGGCTGGTCCTCGCCCGGCCCGCCACGCCCTACCGTCCGCGTCCGCAGGGGCGCCGCCCTCGCTCCGGCCGGGCGCCGCGCCTTCTCCTTCTCGTTCACGCGATCAGCTCTCGCGGTCCTCCCGTGGGGACGGCCGTCGTCTGACGACAGCCCGTGTCCCGAGGCGGCCCCCGTGCGCCTCGGGCCTCGGCCGTACGCCCGCACAGGCGCCGTACGGCCGGATCCCCACGCCCACCGGACCGCCGTGCCCTCGCAGGCCGACGGCGGTCCGGATCCCGGATGACCGACAAGGACACCAGGTGATCACTTCCGCCCTGCCCGCAGCACCGGACGAGGACGAGACGGGGAGGTCGGCCGACGAGTCGGCGACCGCCTGGGCGCTCGCCGCGCGGACCGGTGACCCGGACGCCGTGGAGCACTTCGTCCGCGCGCTCCACCGTGACGTCCTGCGTTACGTCGCCCACCTGTGCGCAGATCCGCAGACCGTGGACGATCTGGCACAGGACACGTTCGTACGGGCGCTCGGCAGCCTGCACCTGTTCGAGGGCCGCTCCTCGGCCCGCGCCTGGCTGCTGGCCATCGCCCGCCGTGCGGTGATCGACGGCTACCGGTACGCCGCCGCCCGCCCCCGTCCCTGCGACGCGCCGGACTGGCAGCTGGCGGTGGAGCGGGCCCAGCCGCGAGGGCTGCCAGGCTTCGAGGAGGGCGTCGCGCTCCTCGACCTGCTGGCCACGCTCCCCGAGGAACGCCGGGAGGCCTTCGTCCTCACCCAGCTGCACGGCCTGCCCTACGCGGAGGCGGCGGCCCTGAGCGACTGCCCGATCGGCACGGTCCGCTCCCGGGTGGCGCGGGCCCGCTCCACCCTCATCGCCCTCATCACGGCACCGGACGCACCAACACCCGTGGCGGCCTGAACCGCCGCCCGGACTGGCCGCCGCCTGGACCGACTGCCGACTGCCGACTGCCGACTGCCGACTGCCGACCGGCCGAGGCCCGGCCGCCCGGCCGCCGCCGTGACCGGCCGGCGGTCGGGACCGGCACTGGCGGCAGCCGCTCAGTAGACATCGCGGACGTACCGCTTCGCCGCCGCCAGCTGCTTCACCCACGCTGCCGCCTCGGCCTCGTCCAGCCCGCCGTGCGCGACGGCGATGTCCCGCAGGGCCCGGTCCACGTCCTTCGCCATCCGGGAGGCGTCCCCGCAGACGTAGAAGTGGGCGCCGTCCTGGAGCCAGCGCCACAGCTCGGGGCCGTGCTCGCGCATCCGGTCCTGCACGTAGACCTTGTTGCGCTGGTCGCGGGAGAAGGCGGTGTCGAGGCGGGCCAGGGTGCCCTCGTCGAGCAGCTCGGTGAGCTCCTCCTCGTAGTAGAAGTCGCTGGCTCGGTGCTGTTCCCCGAAGAACAGCCAGTTGGGCGCCCGGTGTCCGAGCGCGCGCCGCTCCTGGAGGAAGCCCACGAAGGGCGCGACCCCGGTGCCCGGGCCCACCATCACCATCGGCGTGGAGGCGTCGGCGGGCGGCCGGAAGTGCGGCGAGCGCTGCACGAACACCGGCACCCGGGTGTCCGCCCCGGTGTCGGCGAGGAAGGGTGAGCAGACCCCGCCGCGCGGCCGGCCCCGCAGGTTCTCGTACCGCACCACGGACACGGTGAGGGAGACCCGGTGCGGGTCGACGAGCGGGCTGGACGATATGGAGTACAGGCGCGGTTGCAGCTTCTTGAGGACGCCGGCCCAGTCCCGCGCGCCCGCCCGCACCGGATGCTCCGCGAGCACGTCCACCGCCTGCCGCCCCCAACTCCACTGCGCCAGGCCGTCCTTGTTGTCGGGCCGCAGCAGCCTGCGCAACTCCCGGTCGTCCCGCACATGTTCGGCGACGAACCGGAGCAGGCCGGGGGTGATCCGGGTGATGTCGAGATGCCGGCGCAGGGCCTCGGCGAAGGACACCTCGCCGACCCCCTCCACGGACACGGCGGCCGATCCGTCCACCCCGGTCACCGCCAGCCACTCCTCCACCAGCGCGGACGAGTTGACCGGCCGTACGCCGAGCGCGTCCCCCGCCTCGTACGTCAGCGGGGTCCCGCTCGTGTCGAAGGTGAACCGCCTGACCTCCTTGCCCGCTCCGGCCCGGCTGAGCAGCCGGTTGCCGACGAGGCGGGCCGTGATGGGGGCGGGCTTGGAAGAGCGCGTGGGCTGTGGCGGAGCCGTCTCGACGGTCGGCGTGCCGACGGCCGGCGTCCCGGCCCGCGCCGCAGTCCCGGCTGTCTCCGTGCCGGTGTCCGGGGCTGCCTTGGTCCCGGTGCCCGGAGCAGCTGTCTCCGTCCTGGTGTCCAGCGCCGAGAGCACCTGGTCCAGCCAGGCCCCCGCCTCGGAGTCGTAGTCGGGTTCGCAGTCCGTGCGCGGCGCCAGCCGTACCGCGCCCAGCTCGTCCAGCCGCTTGTCGAGCCGGCGCCCGTGCCCGCAGAAGTCGTCGTACGAGGAGTCGCCGAAGGCCAGGACGGCGTACCGGACGCCCTCCAGGCGCGGCGCCTGCTGCCCGGCCAGCGCCTCCCAGAAGCCGGAGCCGTTGTCGGGGGCGTCGCCGTCGCCGAAGGTGCTGGTGATGAGCAGCAGGTCGGCGCCGGACGGGAGCGTGCCCGGGTCGGTCTCGTCCATGCCGACGAGCTTCGCCCGGTGCCCCCCGGCGGACAGCCGGTCGGCGACGGCCCCTGCGAACTCCTCGGCGTTGCCGGTCTGCGACGCCCACAGGATGACGACCTCACGGCCCGGGGTCTCGCGGCCCCCGCCCTGCCGGGTCGTCCGCGAGTACATACCGGCGAGGACGCCGTTCACCCACAGCGCGTGCTCGGGGCTGAAGGGCGCGTCCGGCGGCAGCACGGGCACACCGGGGGCGCCGGAGTCGATGCCCGCGAGGAACCCGCTGAGATACAGCCGCTCCTGGGCGGTCAGCACGGGCGGCGGGGCGGGGGCGAGCCCGAACGGGTCGGCGCCCGGCGTGACGGCGGTCGGGACCAGTACCTGCGCGGGCGGGGCGGCCGGGGCCGGCCGCGCGGGTTCCGCCGGCGCGGCCACCTTCGCCAGCGACACCGCGCACACCTTGAACTCCGGCTGGAAGGACACCGGATCCACCGCGTCGCTCGTGACGGCGTTGACGCTCAGGTACTCCCCGAACAGGTCGTTCCAGTGGAACGGCGCGAAACACGCCCCCGGCCGCACCCGGTCGGTGACCACCGCGGGCAGCACGGCCCGCCCGCGCCGCGAGGCGACCTCCACCCGGTCACCCTCCACGACCCCCAGCTCCCGCGCGTCCTCGGGATGCAGCTCCACGAACGGCCCGGGGTTCAGCTTGTTGAGCTTGGCGACCTTCCCGGTCTTGGTCAGCGTGTGCCACTGGTGCTGCACCCGCCCGGTGTTCAGGACGAAGGGGTAGTCGCCGTCCGGCATCTCGGCGGCCGGCAGGTGCGGCCGGGCGTGGAACACGGCCCGCCCGCTCGCGGTGGGGAAGCGCAGCCCGCCCTCGCCCGTCCGGTACCGGATCGGATTGCGGGCCGGTCCGTTCTCGTCCGAGGCCGGCCACTGCACGGGCGTCGACCGCAGCCGCTCGTACGTCACCCCGCGCAGGTCCCACCCGGTGACGGGGTTCCAGAAGCGCCGGATCTCCTCGAAGACGTCCTCGGCGCTGTCGTACGAGAAGCCCTTCTCGTAGCCCATCTCCCGGGCGACGGCCGCGATGATCCGCCAGTCCGCCATGGCCTCACCGGGCGGGTCGGACACGGCCCGGGTCAGGGTGAGGGTGCGCTCGCTGTTGACGAAGACCCCCTCGGCCTCCGTCCACATCGCGCCGGGCAGCACGACATCGGCGTACGCGTTCGTCTCGGTGTCGCCGAACACGTCCTGGGTGACGACGAACTCGGCGGCCTCCAGGCCCTCGATGACGGTACGGCGGTTGGCGACCGAGGCGACCGGGTTGGTGCAGATGATCCAGCAGGCCTTGATCTCCCCGTCGGCCATCTTCCGGAACATCTCGACGGTGCCCTTGCCGACCCCGTCCGCCCGCAGCGTGCCCGGCGGCAGCTCCCACACGTCCTCGGTGAACGCCCGCTCCCCGTCCACCAGCACCGACCGCTGCCCGGGGAGCCCCGGCCCCATGTAGCCCATCTCACGGCCGCCCATGGCGTTCGGCTGGCCGGTGAGGGAGAAGGGGCCGCTGCCCGGACGGCAGATCGCGCCCGTCGCCAGATGCAGGTTGACCAGGGCGTTCGTGTTCCAGGTGCCGTGCGTGGACTGGTTGAGCCCCATCGTCCAGCAGCTCATCCACTCACCGGCCTCGCCGATCAGCCGGGCGGCCGCGCGCAGGTCGTCCTCGGCGAGCCCGGTGATCTCGGCGACGGTGGCCGGCGGGTAGTCGGCGAGGAACTCCTCCATCGCCTCCCAGCCCTCGGTGTGCGCGGCGACGAACTCGGGGTCGGTGTGCCCGTTCTCGACCAGCAGGTGCAGCAGCCCGTTCAGCAGCGCGAGGTCCGTACCGGCCTTGACCTGGAGAAACAGGTCGGCCTTGGCGGCGGTGGCGGTGCGCCGCGGATCGACGACGATGAGTTTGGCCCCGGCCTTGACCCGCTCCATCATCCGCAGGAACAGGATCGGATGGCAGTCGGCCATGTTCGACCCGATGACGAGGAAGACGTCCGCCCGGTCGAAGTCCTCGTACGATCCCGGCGGCCCGTCGGCGCCCAGCGACAGTTTGTATCCGGCACCCGCACTCGCCATGCACAGCCGGGAGTTGGACTCGATCTGGTTGGTCCGCACGAACCCCTTGGCCAGCTTGTTCGCCAGGTACTGGGCCTCCAGGCCCATCTGCCCGGAGACGTAGAAGGCGACCGCGTCCGGCCCGTGCTCGTCGATGACCGCGCGCAGCCGCCGCGCGGTCTCGGCGATCGCGTCGGCCACGGGCGCGGGCACCGGCTCCTCGCCGCGGTCGTCCCGGACCAGCGCGCTGGTCAGCCGGCCGGGCGCGGCGAGCATCTCGGCCGTGGTCGCGCCCTTCGTGCACAGCCGTCCCGCGTTCGCCGGGTGCGCCTTGTCCCCGGACGCCTTCAGGACCGTACGCCGGCCGTCCGGACCCGCCCCGACGTCGAGCACCAGGCCGCAGCCCACACCGCAATACGAGCAGACCGTCCGTACCTGCTGCGTCCGGGGGGTCGTCGTCATGCCGTCGACAGTACGAAATGCCCGTTACGCCGATGTGACGCGGCTTGATCATGAGGGGTTACGCCCGCTGCACAGCCGTCCGGCCGCCGGTGTGAGGTGGGCCGGGATCGCGGAGCGTGTCGCTGGTGGGCCGAACGGGTGACCATGCGTAAGAATTGGCCGATGCAGACAGCAGTGCGAGCCAAGGACGGAGCATGCCGGTGAACAGCCACGATGTCACCGACGAACAGTGGGAGGGGCTCGCCCAGGTCGTACCGCTGCGAGGCCGGGACGCCTGGCCGTCCCAGGTCGACCACCGGTCCCTGCCCGAGGCCGAGACCGAGGCCAGGCGCCGTTTCGTCGTGCTGCGGATCAACGTGTTCGCGGACGCCCGCGAGGTCGCCGAGACGCTGATGGCGGGCATTCCCGTGCTGCTCGACCTGACCAGCGCGGAGGCCGACGTCGCCAAACGGGTCCTGGACTTCAGCACGGGAGTCGTCTTCGGCCTGGCGAGCGGAATGCACCGCGTCGACCGGAACGTGTTCCTGCTCACACCGGCCGGCACCGAGGTGACCGGGTTGATGGAGGGGGCGGAGATTCCCGGGGTGTAGGGGCCGGGGGACGGCGGGGGGACGGCCGGGGGCCGGGTGCCTCGGGATGAGAGGTGAGGCCCGGGCGGTCAGGGCGATGACGCTGGTCCCCCGATCGTAGGAAGGTCCCTCGGGCGGAACGGTTCGCCCGTCGGCGGAGCCCTACCGTCCGGATATGACCCTGCCCTCCGCGCGGCCCGTGCCGTCCTCGTCGCCCCCGGCCTCACCCGGCGCCGGCGAGGGCCGTCCGGACCGCCCGCACGTCACCGAACTGCGGCTGTCCGCCTTCGCCGGACACCGCCGCGCCGGCCTCCCGCTCGGCCCGCTCACCCTGTTCGCCGGCCCGAGCGGCTGCGGCAAGACGAGCGCGCTGCGGGCGTACGAGGCGCTCGCCCGGCTCGGCGGCGGCCTGTGCCTCGGCGAGGTGTTCCCGGACCCGCTCGCCTGTGTGCCCGAGCGGGCCCGGCCCGACGCCCAGCGCCGCCGCGGCTTCCGCATCGGCTGCACGGCCGACGGCCCCGAGGGCCCGGTCCGGCTCGACGTCGCCGTCCAGGCCGAGCCCGGCCTGCGCGTCGTCGGGGAGCGGCTCAGCGCGGGCGGCCTGGTCCTGCTGGAGACCGCCCTGCGCGACCCGGGCCGCCGCCAGGTGCAGGCTGCCTGGCACACGGCGGGCACGGCGCCGGTCACCCACGCCCCGCTCCCGGACGACCGGCTCGGCACCGCCCTGCTCCCGTTGCGCGTCGCCGGCCGGACGGACGGACAGCGCCGGGTCCTCGCCGCCGCCGAACAGATGGTGGTCGCCCTGCGCTCCGTCTTCGCCTGCGACCCGCGCCCCGGCCGGATGCGCGCCCCCGTCCCGGCCGGTTCCGGACGGCTGCTCGGCGGCTGCGACAACCTCGCCGACGTGCTGTGGCGCACCCGTGCGGAGTGCGGAAGGCGGCACGCGCAGCTCGTCGCCGCGGTGCGCGCCGGATGCGCCGGCCCCGTCACCGACGTGCTCGCCGAACCGCTGCCCGGCGGGACGGTCCGGGCCCTGCTCGACCGGGGCGACGGCACCCGTACGGACTGCGGGCGGCTGGGCGACGGCGAGTTGCGGTACCTCGCGCTGGCGCTGGTCCTGCTCACCGGGCCCGGCGTGCTGGAGGTCGACGCGGCCGGCGAGGTACCGGCGGCCAGGCAGACGCTCACGGTGCTCACCGACCACCTCGACCGCGGCCTCGATCCCCGGCAGCGGGCCGAACTGCTGCGGCTGGCCGCCCGCATGTGCGACCGCGGGCACATCCGGCTGGTCGGCGCGGTGAGCGACGCGTCATGGACCGCCGGGGTGGACGGCGTCACGGTGGTACACCTGAAGCCGTGACAGAACCTCTCGACGTGGCGAAACTCCAGCGCAGGCTGGCCGAGTTCGCGGCGGCGCGCCACTGGCAGCCGTACCACACGCCCAAGAACCTCGCCGCCGCACTGAGCGTGGAGGCCTCCGAACTGGTCGAGATCTTCCAGTGGTTGACGCCCGAGGAGTCGGCGCGGGTCATGGACGACCCCGATACCGCGCACCGCGTCACGGACGAGGTCGCCGACGTGCTCGCCTATCTGCTCCAACTGTGCGAGGTGCTCGGCGTCGACCCGCTGGCGGCGCTGGACGAGAAGATCGACCGGAACGAACGGAGATTCCCGGCCCCGTAGCCGACCTGCCCCGTAGCCGACCTGCCCGGTGGCCGACCGGTCCGGTGACCGGCGGCCCGGTAGCCGACCGGTCCGGTGGCCGACCGGTCCGCAGCGGCCGGTCCGTCGTCGGCCGGCCCACCACCGGAGTGACTGACTCCGCTATTACTCTCCGCAGTCGAAATTCCGCCCGAGACCGATTTGTTGTCCGAAGATTCCCGTCTTCCTCTGGTTTTCCGTCTCAACCGCCCTCACTCTGGGTAGTGAACAGGGGAGTTCAGGTGGCGTGCCGAGGGCGCGTCGGACAGACGGGGGCAACGCATGGACGCGGTGCGGCTCATCGTGACGAGCAGGCGTGCCCTGGTGGGGAGCGGCGACGCGCCTCAGATCATGGCGGAGGTGTGGCAGGCACAGGCCCTGGCGCAGGCGATAGGCAGTCGCCTCGCGGTCACCGGCCCACCCGAACTACGGGGCGAGGCGCTGGGGCTGACCGAGCTGGCGGGCCGGGGCTGCGGCGTCCTGGACCGCCCGGACATCGACACCGAGGCCCTGCGGGCGGCCCAGCTCACCGATCTGGGCGACGCCCGCCAGGCCCTCACCTACCTCGGCGGTCTCCTCGGCGAGGTGGGCATCGCGCTGGTCGGCCTCGCCTCCGCCGCGGACGACGAGAGCGCGTACTGGCAGTGCATGGAGGCGATCGACGCCGCGGACGAATCGAGAGACCGGGTGCGGGAGATGCTCCGCAAACTGGCCGACCGGGACGAGGCGTTGCCGGCGTAGCCGTGCGGGTTCGCCCAGGCGCGGCAGTCGTGTCGCTCACAGCGGTGAGGGTCGGTGAGGGCCGGTGAGGGTCCCTGGCTCGGTGGCTCGCGCGGAGCCGGGAGCGAAAGGGACGGCCCGCAGGCGGCACCCCGCGAGGCGGCACCCCGCGAGCGCCGGCCGTGCGACGCCGGCCGCCGCACCGCGCTCCCGCCGGCCGGCCCGGCGGCTCAGTCCCTCTCCTCGCCTGCTCCCCGCCCGGATCCCCCAGCCGACTGCAGATCCGCGTCCAGCGCCGACAGATCCGCGTTCAGCGCCGCCATCAACTCCTCCATCTGCTGGAGCAGTCCCTTGGGCTGACCGGCACCGGCATCCTGCTGCGGCACAACCTCTTCGTCCATGACGGCCTCCTGGGCCCAGGGCCCAGGAGGCCGACGCGGGTGACGGATGACGCCCGGGCGGCGACCGCCCCGGCGCGGGCACCGGACGCTCCGGCACCGCCGGGCCAACGATCATCGCCGGACCGGGTCACTGGCGAGATCACGCCCGCGCACGCCGTTGACGGATTTTCACCCGGCCGGGGAGGCGGCGGCCCGGGGGACCGATGCGGCCGGCCGTCACCCCGGCGTGCAGGATGGAAGCATGGATCTTCGCATCTTCACCGAGCCCCAGCAGGGCGCCACCTACGACACCCTCCTCGCCGTCGCCAAGGCCACCGAGGATCTCGGCTTCGACGCGTTCTTCCGCTCCGACCACTACCTCAAGATGGGCTCCGTGGACGGCCTTCCCGGTCCCACCGACGCCTGGATCACCCTCGCCGGGCTGGCCCGCGAGACCCGGCGCATCCGGCTCGGCACGCTGATGACCGCCGGCACCTTCCGCCTGCCCGGCGTGCTCGCCATCCAGGTCGCGCAGGTCGACCAGATGTCCGGCGGCCGCGTCGAACTGGGGCTGGGCGCGGGGTGGTTCGAGGAGGAGCACACGGCGTACGGCATCCCCTTCCCGAAGGAGAAGTTCGCGCGCCTGGAGGAGCAGCTGGCGATCGTCACCGGTCTGTGGGAGACCGAGGCCGGCCAGACCTTCGACTTCCACGGCCAGTTCTACGACCTCACGGACTCGCCGGCGCTGCCCAAGCCCGCGCAGCGCAAGGTCCCCGTCCTCATCGGCGGCCACGGCGCCGTCCGCACCCCGCGACTGGCCGCCCGGTACGCCGACGAGTTCAACATGCCGTTCGGCTCGGTCGAGGACAGCGAGCGCCAGTTCGGCCGGGTCCGCGCCGCCGCCGAGGCGGCCGGTCGCCCGGCGGACGAGATCACCTTCTCCAACGCCCTCGTCGTCTGTGTCGGCAAGGACGACCAGGAGGTCGCCCGCCGGGCCGCGGTGATCGGCCGCGAGGTCGACGAGCTGAAGGCGAACGGCCTCGCCGGCACCCCGGCCGAGGTCGTCGAGAAGATCGGCCACTACGCCGGGATCGGCTCCGAGCGGATCTACCTGCAGGTGCTCGACCTCTCGGACCTGGACCACCTGGAGCTGATCTCGTCCCAGGTGCAGTCGCAGCTATCGTAGCACCCCGACCGGAGACTGTGACAAGCCTGTGGCCGGAACTGTGGCCTCCGTCACGGGCGGTGCGACCGAATGCTGGTGGGGTGGCCCGATGCGAAGAGCCGCCCCCCTGGTCCTCCCCGTCCTCGCCGCCGTCCTGCTCGTCGCGGGCTGCGGATCCGAACGCGCCGGTGCAGGGAGCGGCACAAGCGGCGGGGGAGAGGCGGGCGGCGGCAGTGCGTCCCCGCGGGGCCCCGTCTCCGATCCGGGCGTGGACGGGGTGCGGATCACCGGTGTGACCGTTCCGTCCCCGGGCGGCGCGTCCGATGTCTCCGCGACCTACGAGATCACCAACGACGGCACCGAAGCACTCACGTACACCGTCCTGTTCGACTTCATGACGACCACCGGTGAGGTCATGACCAACACCCGGCAGACCGTGCGCGACGTCGAACCGGACCGCACCGCGCGGGGCACCGTCGCGATGCCGCCGTCGATGGTGGGTGTCCACGACGTGACGCGGGTCAAGGTCTCCGAGGTCACCAGCGTCCCGGCGGAGGAGGCGCCGGCCGAGCCGGGTGACTGCCCGGAGTCCGGGGTCCGGGTCACGGCCGACGAGGGGGACGCGGCCATGGGACTGCGGGTCGTGGGGCTGTGGCTGGAGAACTGCGGAGCCGGCGTCCACCAGGTCGACGGCTACCCCCGGCTGACCCTCCTCGACGACGAGCGGCAGCCGGTCGACGGCGTGAGGATCCTCCGGGGCAGCGGCGGCATCACCACCGCCGTGCCCGGCGTCGACGACCCGCCCCGGCCCGTGGCCCTGCGGCCCGGCGAGCGCGCGCGGGCCACGCTGGTGTGGCGCAACACGGTCCAGTCCGGCACCGCCGTCGACGTCCCGTACGTCAGGGTCCGGGCGACGGCCGGCGCCGACCCGGTGACGGTGACGCCCCACCTGGACCTCGGGACCACCGGGAAGCTGGGGGTCGGCCCCTGGAGGGCCGAGGAGTGAGGGCGTAGCGCTTCCCGCTCCTCGCCCGGGCGGCGCCTCAGCCCGTGGCGAGCATGCTCTCCCGCAGACGGGCCAGGAGCCGGGACAGGAGACGGGAGATGTGCATCTGGGAGATGTCGAGGCGCCGGCCGATCTCCGCCTGGGTCAGCTCCTCGACGAACCGCAGGTGGAGGATCAGGCGGTCCCGGTCGCCGAGATCGGCGATCAGCGGGGCGAGTGCGTGGAAGTTCTCGACGAGTTCGAGGGCGGAGTCCTCCTCGCCGATGAACTCGGTGAGCGTCGCGTCGTGTTCGTCCGGGTCACCGCTGATGGCGGCGTCGAGGGACGCGGAGGTGTAGCCGTTCGACGCGATCCGGGCCTCGATGACCTCCTCCTCCGTGAGGTTCATCAGGGCCGCCAGCTCGGACACCTTGGGAGCGCGGCCGAGACGCGTGCCGAGTTCCTCGGTGGCCTTGGCGAGTTCGGTGCGCGCCTCCTGAAGGCGACGCGGCACGTGCACGGCCCAGGAGGTGTCGCGGAAGAACCGCTTGATCTCACCGACGATGTACGGCACCGCGAAGCTGGCGAACTGGACCTCACGGGAGATCTCGAACCGGTCGATGGCCTTGATCAGGCCGATCGTGCCGACCTGGACGATGTCCTCCATGTCCTGGCCGCTGCTGCGGTACCGGCCGGCCGCGAACCGGACCAGGGACATGTTCATCTCGATGAGGGTGTTGCGGGCGTACTGGTGTTCGGGCGTGCCCTCTTCGAGGGTGGTGAGCCGGTCGAAGAACAGCTTGGACAGTTCGCGAGCGTCCTTGGGCGCGATCTTCTGCGGGTCTGCGATCTGCGGCAGCTCCGTACCGGCATCCGCCATCGTGTCGACGCGTGTTGTCGCGGTCACAGCCTCTCCCCTTACTGTCCCGGCCTGTCCTGATCCCTGACGGGCGGCCCGTGGCGGGCTGTTACCCGCCCTGGCCCGACTCATGCCCCTTGACCATGCCAAACATGACAACCATCACTTTCGGCGATGCGCTCGGCGGCGCGTTCGCCCGCGCGTTCCGCAGCGCTTTCGGCTTCGCCCCGGCTTCCCCGAGACATCTCCCGTCGGCCGCGCAACTCGTCCGCGTCACGGGGTAGCAGGTTCCGGGACGGAAGCGACAGACGGCCGGATCGGCGGGCCGGGAGACCGGCACCGAACAGACAGTTGCCGTTTGACAACAATAGCGGCGAGGCAAGAAAGTGGAGGGCGGACGTGTGCGGGGAAGGATCTGGAATGTTCCGGTGGTCGCGGGGCGCTCCGCGCGCTGATCACCGGCACCGGACAGTGCTGCACCCGGTCCCGAGGCGTGCCACTCAGGCCGTCCGGCTGCCGGAGTCCTGGGTCTCCTCGTGTATCTGTGCGGCCGCCGCGTCGCAGAACGCCTCCAGCCCCCGCAACAGCGCGGTCCGCTGGGCGACGGGCATCTGGTCGAGGACCGCCTGGACCTCACGCTCCCGGCGCGCCCGCAGATCCGCGAGGAAGTCGCGGCCCCGGCTGCTGAGGTGCAGGTGCACTTCGCGCCGGTCGGCCGGACTCGTCACGCGCTCCACGAAACCCGTGGCCTGCAGGCGGTCGCACAGCCGGCTGGTCGAGGGCGGCGTGGAGGCGAGGCGGTCGGCGAGGGTGCGCAGGTTGATGCCGTCCTGGTGTTCCAGGATGAGCAGCACGCGCAGTTGGGACGCGGAGGCGGGAGCGGTCGAGGCCCGGCCCCACAGGACTTCCAGCAGTTCCGCGGCCGTGGAGGTCACGCGCGCGACCTCGGCCGGCTGGGGGCGGGGGCGGAAGGAAGTCACAGTCACACTCTCGCAGGCGCGGGGATGGCCGTCAGCGTACTAGGCGCGCGGACCGGTCGGAGAAGGGCCGGTCGACCGCTCGGACGGCCTCGTCGCGTGGCGGAGTTCTGTGTGCCCCCCAGCAGAAGGATTGGTGTGTTTGCCATCGTGAACAGATTTGTGGCCGCTGAGCGTGCTCTGCGCACGGCGGAGCCCCACGAGTTGCCCGACGCGGTCCGTCGTGTGCTCATCGAGGAGTACGCGGCGGACTCCGTCGAGCTCTTCATGGCCGACTACAGCCTGACCGTGCTGCAGCCGGTGTCCGTGCTGCCGCACACCCTGGAGCCGGTGTCGGTCCACAGCAGCCCGGCCGGCCGGGCCTTCGGTGCCCAGCAGCCGTTCGTCGAGGACGTCTCGGACGGCTCGGTGCGCGTGCACCTGCCGGTCACCGTACGGGGCGACCGGCTCGGCGTACTGTCGGTGACCCTGCCCGGTGAGGCGTGCGCCCGGGACTGTCTGGCGGAGCTGGCGGAGATCGCCCAGGTGCTCGGCCATGAGGTGGTCGTGGCCGAACGGGACACGGACCTGTACCTCCAGGCGCGCCGCAAGGACCGGCTGACCCTGGCCGCCGAGATGCAGTGGCAGCTGCTTCCCGGCCGGTCCTGCGCGCGTCCCGAGTACGAGCTCGGAGCGCAACTGGAGCCCGCGTACGCCATCTTCGGCGACAACTTCGACTGGTCGGCCACCGCCGACCGGCTGATGCTGTACGTCTCCAACGGCATGGGGGAGGGGATAGAGGCCTCCCTGCTGACGAACCTCGCCGTCAACGCGCTGCGCAACGCACGGCGGGCCGGCATCCCGATCGCCGACCAGGCGGCCCTGGCCGACCAGGCGGTCTACGCGCACTACCGGGGCCGCTGTTATCTGTCCGTCCTCATGTTCGACTTCGATCTCGCCACCGGGCGTGCCCGGGTGGTGGACGCCGGCTCCCCGCAACTGCTGCGGCTGCGGGACGGCGTGGTGGACCGCGTCCCCTTCGAGGCCCAGCTGCCGCTGGGCATGTTCGAGGAGACCGACTACGTGGCGCAGGACTTCCAGGCCGAGCCGGGGGACCGGCTGATCTTCGTCAGTGACGGTGTCTACGGAGTCGCCTCCCCGGGCGGCGAGGCGTACGGCGACGCCGCCCTGGCCCGGGCGATCATGGCGACCCGGCTGCTGCCGGCCGCCGAGGTCCCCCGGGCCGTCCTGCGGGAACTGACGGGTCATCGCGGCCGGTCCCTGCCCGACGACGACGCCCTGATCGTCTGCCTCGACTGGCACGGGCGGTGACCGCGACGGCCGTCGGCCCGGCCCGGCCAGGTTTTGACGATCAAGTGTTGTTTGCGCCGCACGGCGGGCGCTAATGTTTGTCATGCGGCAACTATTGGCTGATCGCCTGCCGCCCGGTGGCCACGCGGCCCTGTGCGGAGGGAGTCGAGCAGGTGTCGGAACACGACGTGGCCTCCGAGCCGGCGGCACTGCGGGTGGGCGCGTTCCTCGGCAGCCGCCGGGAGCAGATCGCCCAGCGGTGGGCGGACGCCGCCCTGTTCCGGACCGTGTTCACGGTCTCCCGGGACGAGGCGGTGGAAGCGGGCAAGGCGGTGGTGGACGCGCTGGCCGCCGTGGCCTCTTCCGGCACGGTGGAGGACGTCACGGCACCGGGCTTCGGGCCGGTGCGCGAGCAGCTCGCGCGGATGGTGGCCGCCCGGACCCGCGGGGGAGCCACTGCGGCCCGCGTCGCCAACGAAGTGGCCGGCCTGCGGGAACCGGCGACCAGCCTGCTGCGCGCCGAGTTCCCGGACCCGTCCGACGCGCACGCCCAGGAGTGCCTGCTGTCCCTGACCGTGCTGCTGGGCACCTTGCGCCTGGTGGTGATGGAGACGACTCTCAGCGCGGGCGAGGAACTGATCGAGCGCCAGCGCCAGCAGCTGCTCGAAGTGGCCACCCCGGTGATCAGCCTGTGGGAGGGCGTGGTCGCCGTGCCGCTGATCGGCACCCTCGACAGCGCCCGCAGCCAGGTCGTGATGGAGAACCTGCTGGAGGCGATCGTCACCCAGCGGGCCCGGTACGCCATCCTCGACATCACCGGCGTGCCCACCGTCGACTCCCTGGTCGCCCAGCACCTGATGAAGACCGTGGCCGCGGCCCGGCTGATGGGCGCCGAATGCATCGTCTCCGGCATCCGCCCCGCCATCGCGCAGACCATCGTCCATCTCGGCATCGACCTGGGTACGGTGCCCACCCGGGCCGGCCTGGCCGGCGCCCTGGCGTACGCGCTGGGCCGGCAGGGCGTCGAGGTCTCCCCAGGCCCGGCCGGCCGCGCGAGCCTGCGGTGAACGGCCCGGCCCGCGGCCACGCCACCTCCGTACCGGTCCCGGCACCGGGCGACACCTCGCGGGTCACCCCGCCGGTCACCCTGCACGGCGGGCCGCACGAAGGGACGCACGGCGGTTCGCACGAAGGGATGGCCGGGCGGCTCCCGCAGCCCGTCACCCGTCGTCCCGTCCACAGCGGGACGGCCGGTGCGCCGGTCGGCGTCTCCGGCCGTCCCGCTGTGGACGTCGCCGGCCCGTTCCGGGGACGAGTCCGCGCCGGGCTCACCGCCACCACCGGCCCGCCGACCGCACGGACGGTGCCGGCCGCGGCCGGGAGACGGCCCGCCACCGCGGTCGCCCGTGTCGGATGGGGGCGCGACCGCGCCGGACGGACGGACGACTGTGCCGGACCGGGGCTCGACCGGTCCGGCCCGCTCACCGCCCCGGGCGCCGGCCGCGTGGGGGAACAGCTCGCGGCCCGGACCGTGTCGGCCGCAGCCGCGTGGGAGGCCACGTGACCCAGGCCTTCCGCCACGCGGTCGCGACGAGCCTGCCGATCGGCTCGGACGCGGACCTGGCCTGGGTGCGCCAGCAGGTGCGGCAGGCAGCGGCCGAGCTCGGGTTCGGGCTGGTGCAGCAGACCAAGCTGGTCACGGCGGCCAGTGAACTGGCCCGCAACACCCTCGTCCACGGCGGGGGCGGACGCGTGCGGATCACGCCGCTGGAGAGCGGACGAGACCGTGGACTGCGGCTGGCCTTCACCGATTCCGGCCCCGGGATCCGCGACCTCGACCTGGCGATGACCGAGGGCTACACCTCCGGCGGCGGCCTGGGGCTGGGCCTGAGCGGGGCCAGGCGGCTGGTGCAGGAGTTCACCATCGACAGCCGGCCCGGTCAGGGAACCACCGTCACGGTCGTGGCCTGGGTGTCCGGCATGCCGCCGCTCCGGCCGGGGCCCGGGTGAGCCGGGTGTGGGACATCCCCGTGGACGACTCGTCCCGGGTCGGGGATGTCCGCGCGGCGGCCGAGACGGCCTGCGCGCACACGGGACTGGACCGCCACCGCACCGCGGCCGTCGCGCTGGTGGCCACCGAGCTGGCGACCAACCTCGTCCAGCACGCGGGCGGCGGCCGTGTCGTGATCAACCTGGTCGGACGCGGGCGCCCCGGCACCGACGGCCCCGGGCCGTCCCTCCAGCTCGTCGCCCTCGACGACGGACCCGGCATCGCCGACGTCCGGGCGGCCCCGCGCGACGGCTGCACCACCGCCGCCTCGCTGGGCGCCGGCCTGGGAACCTGCCTGCGGGTGTCCGACGACTTCGACCTGTACAGCACCCCGGGACGGGGCACGGTCGCGGTGGCCCGCTTCGACCACGAACCCCTCACCGGGCCGGCATCGCGGGAGTCCCGACCGCCCGGCCCGCGCGTGGGCGGAATCAACGTCTCCCTCGCCCGGGACGAGCACTCCGGTGACGCCTGGAGCTGGGTACGTTCCGGTGCGTGCCTGACCCTGATGCTCGCCGACGGGCTCGGCCACGGCGCCAAGGCGGCGGCGGCCTCCACCGCCGCGGTGGAGGAGCTCCGCCGCGCCGCCCACACCCCGCCCGACGAGATCCTGCGGCGCCTGGACGCCGCCCTGCGCCCGACCCGGGGCGCGGCCGTCGCGGTGGCCCAACTGGACGAGGACAGCGGGCGGCTCCGCTTCGCCGGGATCGGCAACGTCGGCGGGCGCCTGCGCACCGCCGACGGCTGGCACTCCCTCGTCTCCCACCCCGGCATCGTCGGCGCGCACCCCCTGGCCACCCGGCGCGTCCAGCACCTGCCGTGGCGGCGGGACAGCCTGCTCATCCTGCACAGCGACGGGCTGCCCGGCCGCTGGCGGCCGCCCGACGACGCGCGGCTCCTGGCCCGCGACCCGGCGGTGGTGGCCGCCGCCATTCTGCGGGACGCCGGCCGCGACGGGCACCTCGTCCGCGACGACACCAGTGTCGCCGTCCTGGCCCCCCGACCGCCGGACCCGGGCCCATGACCGCGGCCTCCGGAGCCTGGATGATCGGCTCACCCGCTGACGCGGCCCGCGCCAGGACCGTCGTGGCCCGTCTCACGGCGGACACCGACGTCCCCCTGGTCGAGCGCGCGCGTTTCCTGACCGCTCTCACCGCCCACCTGCGCCACTGCCTGGCCCAGGGCGGCGTATGGGAACTCCTGCTGAGCACCCGCCTGCCCGCCGACGGCCGTCGGTCAGGACCGGGCCGGCCGGCTGACGCAAACCCGGCCGACGCGGACTCGATCGTCGCGGACCCGGCCGACGCGGACCCGGGCGGCCGGGTGAGGGTCGCCGTCCGCCGGGCCGGAGGCCCGCCGAGCGAGACGGCGTCGTGGCAGCTCACGCTGGCCTGCCCCGGCCTCGGACAGCCCGAAGACGTCCACCCGGCCGACGTGGACCACGGAGCACTCGCCGAAGCCCTCCTGGCCGCCGACGAGGACACCGCCTCGATCCTGAACAGGCTGGAGGAGCAGGACGGGTGGACCCGCCTGCACCGTGAGGAGCTGCACCAGACCAACCAGGGTGTGCTGGCGCTGCACGCCGACCTGGAGGCCGCCGCGCACGTCCAGCGCGAACTGCTCGACGCCGAACGGGCCGCCCGTGCCGAGGCGGAGAAGGCGCGGCGCCTGCTCACCTCGCTGGCCGACGCCGGTGCCGCGGTGACCTCCTCGCTGAACCAGGAGGACATCCTCCGCCGGGTGCCCGGCCTCCTCGTCCCGGAGTACGCCCGTGACGTCGACGTCTGGCTCTTCGACGACGAGGAGGTCCCGCGCGGCGGTCACCGTCCGGCCGCCGCGATCGCCGCCGCCCGCAGCGGCCGTCCCCAGCACGCGGCCGCCCACCCCGGCGGCCTGTCCGGCGTCGACGACCTGCCGCCCTCCGCCCTGGCCCCCGACCGGGCGCTGCTGTGCATCCCCCTCACCGTCCGCAACACCCTGGGGGTGCTCACGCTCACGGCTCCCGGTCCGCGGTTCGACCCGGACACCTGCGTCATGCTGGTCGAACTGGCCCGCCGCATCGGCATCGCCCTGGACAACGCCCGCCGCTACGAACAGCACCGGGACACCGCCGAGGCCCTCCAGCGCGCCCAGCTCACCGACCTGCCCCCCACCGAGGGGCTGTTGCTGGCCGCCCGCTACCTGCCCGCGACCCGCGGACTCAACATCGGCGGCGACTGGTACGACGCCTTCCGCCAGCCCGACGGGAGCCTGCTGGCCGTCATAGGGGACGTCACCGGACACGGGCTGCCCGCGGCCGTCATGATGGGCCAGCTGCGGACCGCGCTGCGCGCCTACGCCGTCGAGGGCGACAGCCCCGCCCAGCTCCTCACCCGCCTGCACCATCTCCTGCGCCACCAGCAGCCGGACCTGTACGCCACCGCCGTCATCGCCCGCTTCCGTCCCGGCGACCCCACCGTGGTCTGGGCCGCCGCCGGACACCCGCCACCCGTGATGCGGACGCCCGGCGCAGCGGTGCGCGTCCTGGACACCAAACCGGGGATCATGCTGGGCGTTCCCCTGCCCTACGTCTACCAGGACCACCGCGTGGAGCTGCCGGCCGGCTCGACACTGGCGCTGTACACCGACGGACTCGTCGAGCGCAGGGCCACCGGCATCGACAACGGGATCCAGCGGCTCGCCCGGGCCCTGGCGGCGCTGAGCCCGACGGAACTGGAGCGGGATCCGCAGAGCGCGGCCGAGTCACTGCTCAGGCCCCTGCTGCACGACTCCGAACGCGACGACGACGTCTGTCTGTTGCTCTGCCACACCACGCCCACGCCGTCGGCCCGCCCGGTACGGGGCGACCGGGTCCGGGTGCCGGGCGCGGACACCTCGCCCGCCGCGGTACGGCTGAATCGATCCGTCGCCCGCTCCGAACAGCTCGGCGACGGCCTCCGTCGCGGCGGTGGGGAGCGAACGAGCGCGGAGGGCGGACGCCCGTGACGGCTGCCGCACCGGCCGCAGCCGCCACCGGACCGGCCGTACGCGCCACCGGACCGGCCGCAGCGGGATGGTGACGCCCGGTCGTCACCGGCAGCCGGGGTCCTGGGGGCGGGGCAGTGCGACGTCCTGAGTCGTGAGAAAGGCGGTCAGGCCGCGGCTCAACGCGGCCCGCTCGCCCGCCGCCATCGCCCCCAACGCGGCAGCCAGTGCCTGGGCCCGCCGTCCGGCCACGTCGTCGAGCACATGCCGGCCATGAGCGGTCAGCCCCAGCCGTACCTCGCGGCGGTTGTGGGGGCGCGGCACCCGTTCCAGCAGCCCGGCGGCTTCCAGCCGGTCGCACAGCCGGCTGGCGGTGGGCAGCCCGATGTCCAGCCGTTCCGCCAGCGCCGTGAGGTTGAGGTCCGACGTCACCTCCACCGCCCGCAACGCTCTCAACTGGTGCGGGGACAGCCGCAGGGCCGCCTCCTGCGCCGCGACGGTCCACAGGGTCGTCAGGCTCTCCACGGCATCGGCGATCTCCGCCGCTGTCGCGTCAGGGTCGTCGGCTGACTCGTTCGCCCGGTCGTCACCGGGACCGCCGAGATGAGTCACGAAGGCGTCACTTTCAGTCAAAACCGGGTACTGCGCATGCCGTGGTCATTCAAACGCGGTACCCGAAGCGCCGTCGAGCACGCAAGTGTCCCGGGACGCCTCCCCGTCACCTCGTTCGCCTCGCCCCGGCACGGCGTCGGACCGTCAGGACCGCGGCACGGTGTCAGATCGCCAGGACCGCGCGCACCCGCTTGCCGCCCCCGCTGACCGGGGCCACCTCCAGACGCTGCGCCAGGCACCGGACCATGGCCAGGCCCCGCCCGCTCTCGCCCCCGTCGGTCAACGGCCGCACGCGCGGCGGGACCGGACTGTCGTCGTAGACCTCGACGGTGACCCGCTCGGCGGACACCTGCAGCCGCAGGCGGCACGCGCTGCGGCCGTGCCGGGTGGCGTTGGCGACGAGCTCCGACACGATGAGTGTGGCGTCGTCGATCTGCTCCGCGTCCACCTGTGCCATCCGGTGGCGGGGCCGGGCGAGGAACGCGGACGTCAGCTTCCGCGCCCTTCCGGCCGACGCCGCCTCGTCGGGCAGCAGGTACTCCACTCGTACGGAACGCCGATGGGTACGCCGGTGCGTACGCATGGCGGATCACTTCCCCTCCTGGGACACCCGGCTTCCCCGCGGTCCGACCGCCTGCCGGGGCCGTGGCACGGCGTGCCCGGCCGGTCCTGCCCACTCGTGATGCCCCGTGCCGGTGATCGGCAACCCCGTAGGTGAGGGAGTGGTGCACATGGGGCAACCGGAGCATCCCCGCCGGCGGACCGGGTAGCGGAAGGAAACCCACCGCAGGGAGGCGCATCTCATGACACCGCCCCAGGACGTCGTCCAGTTGATCCTCGAGGATCACCGCACGATGGAAGACCTGCTCCGCCTGATGCGCAGCGTCGAGGCCGACCGCCGGGCCGCGCTGCACGCGTTCGCCGACCTGATGATCGCGCACGGCGAGGCCGAGGAGACCACGGTGCACCCCGTTCTCATGCCCTTCGAGGGCACCGAGACCGTCGAACACGTCGAGGCGTCGCACCGGGAAGCCGCCAAGGTCCTCCTCGCCCTCCTCAACGTGGCCGAGGTCGGCTCCGTCGAATGGGACTGGCGGCTCAAGCAGTTGGCCGCGGTCACCGCCAGGCACACCGACGAGGAGGAACGCACCCTCGTCAACCGGGTGTGCGAAAGCCTCAGCCGGCACTGCCGGGCGGAACTCGCGGCCGACTTCGCAAGGACCCGCGCCGACCTGCTCGGGGCGCGGTGCGGCAGCGTCGACAACGTGCACCGCATGGTGTTCACCGACGCGTACGCGTGAGTCCCGTCGTCGCGACGCGTCGTGCGGCGTCCGGTGCACGACGGCCGCCCGGCACCGCCCGGCACCGCCCGGCACCTCCGACGCCGTACGCCGAACCCGTATGGGCGCGTGTGCCGAGCGTCGCGGCGGGCAGCGGGGCCGGATGAGATGCCTCATCGGCCTGGAACGCGTCATGGAGCGGTACATCACCGCCGTCTGGAAGGTGCTGGTCCCGCCCGCCGGCCGGCCGGCCGAGGTGGTGGGGATACTCCGCCGTGAGTGCGACGACCGCGCTCTGATCCTGGACCGCCGGCGCACCCTGGTCCCCAACGCCTTCGTCATCGAACTCCCCCTGGCCTCCCACGACCGGCTGGCCGAGGACGGCGAGCGGGTGTCGGGACATCTCGCGGCACAGATCCGCCGCCACGCCGCGGAGCAGGGGTACACCTTCGCCGGTCCCGTGACGGTCCGCCTGGCCCAGACCGACGACGCGGGCGTCGGCCGCTTCCGCGTGCGCAGCCGCGTGGTGCCCTTGCAGCGGTAGCGCGTGGACGGCGGACGGCGGACCCCGCACACGGGCGCCCGGCGGGACAGGACGGCTCCCGGGCAGCCCGCTCCCGGGAGCGGGAGCCGGAGCCGGAGAGGTCAGCCCATGCTCTTCGCGCCGTCCAGGGACTCGCGGATGATGTCGGCGTGGCCGGCGTGCTGAGCGGTCTCGGCGATGACGTGGAGCAGTACCCGGCGGGCCGACCACTGCGTCTCGGCTTCGAACCAGGGAGCCTTCGGCAGCGGCTGGGCCGCGTCCAGGTCGGGCAGGGCGGCGATCAGTTCGTCGGTCCTGCGGGCCGTCTCGGCGTAGGCGGCCAGGACACCGGCCAGCGTCTCACCGGGCAGCATCCGGAACTCGTCGTTGCGCTGTGCCCAGTCGGCCTCGGTCATCTTGGTGAAGTCCCCCATCGCGGACGGGCCGTCCACGATGAACTCCCTCCAGGCCCGCTCGACCGAGCAGACGTGCTTGACGAGACCGCCCAGACACAGCTCGCTGGCGGTGGTCCGCAGCCCGGCCTGCTCGTCGGTGAGGTCGCGGGTGGTGAAGCGCAGGAAGTGCCGGTGCTTGGCCAGCATCGCCAGCAGATCGGCGCGCTCGCCGGTGACGGCCGGGGCGCTCGCCAGGTCGGGTGCGGCCTGCTCATGAGTGGTCACGGTCTCTGCCTTCTGTCGTTCCTGCTCGGTCGGTCAACAGACACACTAGGAGCCATATAGGTCAGATCCTGACCTCGATGGCAGGCGTATCGGCCGTCGCTCGCACCGACGGCCGGCCGGCCGCCCGCGGGCCGGAGCGACCGCGTTCCCGGACGAAAAAACCCCGCGTGCGGCGGGAGGGAGCGAGGTACGTTGTGCGAGCGCGCTGAAGAACGGCGAACGCTCCCGTGGACGACCCACCGACCGACCGCAGCGCGGCGCGGCGCAGCGTCGGCTGCGAGGAAGCCAGAGCCGTGACCACCCCAGCGCGTTCCTCCCTCGCGGGGCCGCACCGTGACGCACGGGGCGACGAAGGCCCCCGGCTCAGAAGGTATTCCGAGGTGTCACCACAGTGTTCCTGACGATCAGTACCACCGGCACGCCCGAACGCCCCGCCACCGACCTCGGCTACCTGCTGCACAAGCATCCCGGGAAGGCGCAGGCGTTCTCCACCTCCTACGGCACGGCGCACGTCCTCTACCCCGAGGCGGACGCCGGGCGCTGCACGGCGGCGCTGCTGCTGGAGGTCGACGCGGTGGCACTGGTGCGGCGCGGCAAGGGCAAGGGCCGCGGCGGCGCACCGGACGCCGCGCTCGCGCAGTACGTCAACGACCGCCCCTACGCGGCCTCCTCGCTGCTCGCCGTCGCGCTGAGCGGCGTGTTCTCCAGCGCGATGCGGGGCGTGTGCGACGCCCGGCCCGAGCGCGCCGCGCTGCCGCTGCCGTTGCGCGTCGAGGTGCCCGCGCTGCCCGCCCGGGGCGGCCCGGATCTCGTACGACGGCTCTTCGAGCCGCTCGGCTGGGCGGTGACCGCCGATCCGGTGGCCCTGGACAGCGAGTTCCCGCAGTGGGGCGACTCGCGGTACGTACGCCTCGTCCTGGAGTCCTCGCGGCTCACCCTCGCCGAAGCCCTGCGCCACCTGTACGTCCTGCTCCCGGTCCTCGACGACGCCAAGCACTACTGGGTCTCCTCCGACGAGGTCGACAAGCTGCTGCGGGCCGGTGAGGGCTGGCTGCCGGACCACCCCGAGCAGCATCTGATCACCCACCGCTACCTGTCCCGCCGCTGGTCGCTGACGCGCGAGGCGCGCGAGCGGCTGGAGCTGGTGCGGCTGGCCGAGGCCGACGACACCGAGGTCGAGGAGATCGACAACGCGGTCGCGGCGGAGACCGAGGCCGAGGAGAAGCCGAGCCCGCTCGCCGTCCAGCGCCGGGACGCGATCGTCGCCGCGCTCCAGGACTGCGGCGCCGCCCGCGTGCTCGACCTCGGCTGCGGGCAGGGCCAGTTGGTGCAGGCGCTGCTCAAGGACCCGCGGTTCACCGAGATCGCCGGCGTCGACGTGTCGATGCGGGCCCTCACCATCGCCTCCCGGCGGCTGAGGCTGGACCGCATGGGGGAGCGGCAGGCCGCACGCGTCCAGCTCTTCCAGGGCTCGCTGGCCTACACCGACAAACGGCTCAAGGGATACGACGCCGCCGTGCTCAGCGAGGTGATCGAGCACCTCGACCTGCCCCGGCTGCCCGCCCTGGAGTACGCGGTGTTCGGCGCCGCCCGTCCGCGCACGGTCCTGGTGACGACCCCGAACGCCGAGTACAACGTCCGCTGGGAGAGCCTCCCGGCCGGCCACGTCCGGCACAGCGACCACCGCTTCGAGTGGACGCGCGAGGAGTTCCGTCTCTGGGCCGCCGCGGTGGCCGGACGGCACGGCTACGCCGTGGAGTTCGTGCCGGTCGGGCCCGACGACCCCGAGGTGGGACCGCCCACGCAGATGGCGGTGTTCACGATGAAGAGCGTGACCGAGAAGGAGGCGAAGGCGGCATGACCCAGACCCAGACGCAGAACAAGGGGCGGGTCCTCCCCGTCACCGACCTCTCCCTCGTCGTGCTGATCGGCGCCTCCGGCTCGGGCAAGTCGACCTTCGCCCGACGGCACTTCAAGCCCACCGAGGTGATCTCCTCCGACTTCTGCCGAGGTCTGGTCTGCGACGACGAGAACGACCAGAGCGCGACCAAGGACGCCTTCGACCTCCTGCACTACATCGCGGGCAAGCGCCTGGCCGCCGGCCGCCGTACCGTCGTGGACGCCACCAGCGTGCAGCAGGACGCCCGGCGGCAGCTGATCGACCTGGCCAGGACGTACGACGTCCTGCCCATCGCCATCGTGCTCGACGTGCCCGAGGAGGTGTGCGCCGAGCGCAACGCGCACCGCACCGACCGGGTCGACATGCCGCGCCGGGTCATCCAGCGCCACACCCGCGAACTGCGGCGCTCCCTGCGGCACCTGGAGCGTGAGGGCTTTCGCAAGGTGCACGTCCTGCGCGGGGTGGAGGACGTCGAGAGCGCCACCGTCGTCACCGAGAAGCGCTTCAACGACCTGACCCACCTCACCGGCCCCTTCGACATCATCGGCGACATCCACGGCTGCTCCGCCGAACTGGAGGCCCTGCTCGGCACGTTGGGCTATGCCGACGGCACGCACCCGGACGGCCGTACCGCCGTCTTCGTCGGCGACCTCGTCGACCGCGGCCCGGACAGCCCGGGCGTGCTGCGCCGCGTGATGTCGATGGTCGCCTCGGGCGACGCCCTGTGCGTCCCCGGCAACCACGAGAACAAGTACGGCCGCCACCTCAGGGGCCGCAAGGTCCAGCCCACCCACGGACTCGCCGAGACCATCGAGCAGATGGAGGGCGAGAGCGAGGAGTTCAAGCAGCGGGTACGGGAGTTCATCGACGGGCTGGTCAGCCACTACGTCCTCGACGGCGGCCGGCTGGTGGTCTGCCACGCCGGTCTGCCGGAGAAGTACCACGGCCGCACCTCCGGCCGGGTCCGCTCGCACGCGCTGTACGGCGACACGACCGGCGAGACCGACGAGTTCGGGCTGCCGGTGCGCTACCCGTGGGCGGAGGACTACCGGGGCCGGGCGGCCGTGGTCTACGGCCACACGCCCGTCCCGGAGGCGACCTGGCTCAACAACACCATCTGCCTGGACACCGGTGCGGTCTTCGGCGGCAAGCTCACCGCGCTGCGCTGGCCGGAGCGCGAACTGGTCGACGTACCGGCCCAGCGGGTCTGGTACGAGCCGGCGAAGCCGCTGCGCAGCGAGGCACCGGGCGGGCACGACGGGCGCCCGCTCGACCTCGCGGACGTGCACGGCCGCCGGGTCGTCGAGACCCGCCACCAGGGCCGGGTCGCCGTCCGGGAGGAGAACGCGGCGGCGGCCCTGGAGGTCATGAGCCGCTTCGCGGTGGACCCGCGGCTGCTGCCGTACCTTCCGCCGACCATGGCTCCGACGGCCACCTCGCACGTCGAGGGCTATCTGGAGCACCCGGCCGAGGCGTTCGCGCAGTACCGCGAGGACGGGGTCGCGCGGGTCGTGTGCGAGGAGAAGCACATGGGGTCGCGGGCGGTGGCCCTGGTGTGCCGGGACGCGGAGGCGGCGCGCAGGCGCTTCGGCGTGGACGGCCCCACGGGATCGCTCTACACCCGCACCGGGCGCCCCTTCTTCGACGACGCGTCGGTCACGGAGGAGATCCTCGACCGCCTGCGCACGGCGATCGGCGAGGCCGGCCTGTGGGCCGGACTCGACACCGACTGGCTGCTGCTGGACGCCGAGCTGATGCCGTGGTCGCTGAAGGCCGCCGGCCTGCTGCGGTCCCAGTACGCGGCCGTGGGCGCCGCCTCCGGGGCGGTCCTCCCGAGCGTGCTGGCCGCCCTCCAGGGCGCGGCGGCACGCGGGGTGGACGTGTCGGACCTGCTGGACCGCCAGCGCGAACGGGCCGACGCGGCCTCGGCGTTCACGGACGCCTACCGCCGCTACTGCTGGCCGACGGACGGTCTGGACGGCGTACGCCTGGCCCCGTTCCAGATCCTGGCCGTCCAGGGCCGCAGCCTGGCCGCCCTGCCGCACGACGAGCAGCTCGCGCTCCTCGACCGGCTGGTGGAGCACGACGCGAGCGGTCTGCTCCGGACGACGCGCCGCCTGTACGTCGACACCGCCGACCCCGGGTCGGTGCGGGCGGGCGTCGACTGGTGGCTGGAGATGACCGGACGGGGCGGCGAGGGCATGGTCGTCAAGCCGGTCGGCGCGGTGGTGCGCTCGGGGCCGCCCCGCCCGGGCGAAGCCCAAAGCGGGCCAGGGCAGGGCCGCCTGGTGCAGCCCGGCATCAAGTGCCGCGGCCGCGAGTACCTGCGGATCATCTACGGCCCGGAGTACACCCGCCCCGAGAACCTCGCCCGCCTGCGCGGCCGGCACCTCGGCCACAAGCGCTCGCTCGCGATCCGCGAGTACGCGCTCGGCCTGGAGGCCCTCGACCGGCTGGCCGAGGGGGAGCCGCTGTGGCGGGTGCACGAGGCGGTGTTCGGGGTGCTGGCGCTGGAGTCCGAGCCGGTGGACCCGCGGCTGTAGTGCGGCCGGGAGACTCGGCGAGGAGCGGTTTTCGGCCGAGTCGCCCACCTGGGGGGCGCTCGGCCGGACTTCGCGCCCCCGGGTCCCGCTTGTCCCTGGTGGACCGTCAGGTGCCGTGCTAGCTTCGCAGGTCCGTCAGAAGGCGTACCGGCTCATGGGGGACAGTCGGTGGAGACAGGCGCGGGGTCGGGCAGGGCCATCGACGATGCCGTGCGCCCGCGGGGACTCGCGCTCATGGTCGACCTCACCGACGGCCTGTGCGAACTGAGCTGCACCGAGGACGCCCCGGCGCGCATCCAGTTCGCCGCGATCCTCGCCGAACAGCTCGGCCGGCCCGTCGACCTGCGCGGTGTCCGCCAGCGCGAGGACGTCGCCGCCCTGGTGCGCGCCGCTCTGAACGTGGCGGGCGGGGAGCACGTACTCGTCGGCGTGGTCCGGATCCTGGAGGGAACCCCGGCGGGCGACGAACTCGACCGGCTCATCACCCCCGCCCCGGCCGCGGTCCCCGACGCCCCGTGGGGCCCGCCCGGCCCGCTCAGCCGCGACGACGAGAACAGCGCCCGCGCGGTGCTGGCCAAGGGCGACCTGCCCGCGAGCCGGCTGCGGGACGACCTCGTCGCCGAGCTCAACGGCCTCGACCTGCCGCTCGGCCTGGCCCCGGACCAGCTCTTCGCGCACGTCCTGGAATGGAACACGCAGCCCGACGGCCTGCCGCCCGCCGTCCTCCTCATGGACCGCGCGGCCCGGCTGGCCGCCACCCCCGCCCACCGCGCCGCCCTGGCCGGCTGGGTGGACGACTGGGCCGCACGCGCCGGCCTGACCGGAGAACTGGAGCGCCGCAGGACCGCGCGCGCCGGCGTGGCGAGCGACCCCGACATCCCGCGCTGCCTGATCGTCGCCGTCGAACCGGCCCGGGACGGCAGCGACGAGATCGTCGTACGTTCCTGGCTCAACACGGTCCCCGGCCACTGGAACCCCCAGCCCGGCGAACCGTCCACCACCACCCTGGACGCCCTCGGCACCGCCGTGGAACAGGCGCTGGGGCAGGGTGCCCGGCTCTGGTCGCTGCCGCACGAGCCGGATCCGGGCGGACGGCTGCAGTCGTTGCCGTGCATCGAGTTCGTCCTGCCCTACGACCTCCTCAACCACGATGTGGCCGGGCTGACGTACCGGATCGGTGACGGGAGGGCGCTGCCCATCGGCCTCAAGCACGGGGTGCATCTGCGGAGCCTGGAGCGCATGCGCAGCGACGACACACTGGTTCGGGAGCAGTGGCGGGAGCGCTGGCGCACCCTGCGGGAGCACGGGGTCACGGTGCACGGCTGGAGTGAACCGGACGGCGGGCGGCTCGACGCATGGCAGGCCACCCTCGCCGGGGAGAACAGACATACGGCCGTGGTGCTGGACGCTCCCGACGACCACCTCGCCCTGGAGGCGCTCAAGGCCGCCATCGCGGAGGGGATCGGACTCGCGGTCTGGGACCGCAGAGGGGTTTTCGACGAGGAACGCCGGGAGGTGGTGACCGCCGTGTTCGCCGCTGTGCCGATGCCCGTGCAGATCCCGATGGCCATCCATCGCCTGCGCCGGAACGCCGAGGTGCACACCCAGGGGCCGAGCCGGTTCCTCGGCCGCCACATCGGCTTCTTCTGGGACGACCCCACCCGGCTCGTTGACATCGACCCCGGCGATCTCGCCGGCGAGGAGGCACCGGCATGAGCGCGCAGGAGCAGACGTCCCCGAACGGCTGGCGCGTCTTCCACGCCACGGGCCACGCCCCGGCCGTCCCGCCCCGGCTGCCGGAGCCCCCGCCCTGGCGCCGGTTCCGCGGCGGCCCCGCCCAGCCCGCCCCGCCGGACGACCCGGAGGCCGCCGAGCGGCGGCTGGGCCCGCGCGAGATCACCCCGCTGCTCGGCCAGGACGAGATCGACGCCGTCAACGCGGCGCTGCTGCTGCGCCGGCCGCTGCTGGTCACCGGCCCGCCCGGGGTCGGAAAGTCCACCCTGGCCTACCTGATCTCCCGCGAACTGGGCCTGGGCCGGGTCCTGGAGTGGAACATCGTCAGCCGCACGACGCTGCGGGACGGCCTGTACGTGCACGACAACATGGGCCGCGCCCAGGCCATCGCCGCCTGGCAGGCCGGCCTGCGCGACGCGGCGGCAGCGGCGGACGTCAACTCGGGTCCCGAGTCAAGGGATCGTCAACTTCCGCCGTCCTTGGGCGACTTCATCACCCTGGGCCCCCTGGGCACCGCCCTGCTGCCCTACGATCGTCCCCGTGTGCTTCTTGTCGACGAGCTCGACAAGAGCGACATCGACCTGCCGAACGACCTGTTGCACGTCCTGGAGAACGGAAGCTATGACGTTCCGGAACTGGTGCGCGACGCCGCGGACACCGCGAGCGTCCACACCAGCGACCCCGGAGGCCGTGTCGACGTGGACAACGGGCGTGTCGAGTGCCGGGAGTTCCCGGTCGTGGTGATCACCAGCAACGGGGAACGCGAGTTCCCCGCCGCCTTCCGCCGGCGCTGTCTGCCGCTGGAGATGCGCACGCCCACCCGGGAACAGCTCCTGGCCATGGTGGAGGGACACCTCGGCACCCGCCCGGCGAGCACCGAAGACCTGGTGGACCTGTTCGTGCAACAGGTCCAGGCCGGCGGTACACACTCACTGGACCAGCTGCTCAACGCTGTCCAGATGACTACCGCGGGTGGTTTCCAGGTGCACGGTGACGGGCGTAAGCTCGTGGAAATGCTGCTCCGCGACCTCGCGAAGGGCCGCTGAATGACCGGCTTTCCCAGGGAGCGCGCGTCCGGGCTCGGCGACGGAGGTCCCGTATCGGGGTCGTCGCCTCCTTCGGCGTTCCCCGAGTCCGTCGAGCACGCGCGCGAACCCGGAGCGCGGCTCCCCGCCGACCTGGAACGGACCGTCCCGGCCGGCGCCGGCCCGTCCGCCGAGGAACACGCCGCGCCGCGCTGGCAGGAGATCGGCGACGCGGTGTGGCTCGCCGCGTACTGGTCCCGCCACGGTGGCCCGGCCGCCGGCCGGCCTCCCGGTCCGGCCCACGACCACCCGCCCCCGCACTCCGCCCCGGCCCAGCCCGCCGAGGAGGTACGGCTCCCCGATCCGCCCCCGGCCGGCGCCGACGAGGAGCGCCCCGCGACCCCGCCCGTCACCGATGCCGTACGCCCGACGCGGTGGCCCGCGGCCGACCTCACCGGCGACGGTCAACCAGTACAACGTCGACTACTCCGTGCTCGGCACCGGCCGCATCGAGCCGCTGCTGCGCCGCATCCGCAACGAGATGGCCGCCGCCGGC